>JAFASL010000044.1 GCA_019244535.1 Alphaproteobacteria bacterium | reverse complement strand
AAATTCGTCAAGGACGACCTCGGCCCGTTTTACCGGCACACCGGGCCGTCGCTGAGCCCGTTCAATTCGTGGCTGCTGCTGAAGGGTCTCGAAACCTTGGAGCTGCGTGTCGAGCGGCAGTGCCGCACCGCGGCGGCGGTCGCTTGTTATCTCGAAGGCCATCCGAAAATTACGCGAGTGCTCTATCCCGGTTTGCCGAGCCATCCGCAATACGAGCTCGCGCGCCGTCAGATGAGGGCGGGCGGCAGCCTGGTGTGCTTCGATGTGGCCGGCGGCAAGGAGGCTTGTTTCCGTTTTCTCGATGCGCTGCAGCTCGTCGATATTTCCAACAATCTCGGCGACTCGAAGTCGCTCGTCACGCATCCAGCGACGACAACGCATTCGCGGCTCAAGCCCGAAGAGCGCGCCGAACTCGGCATCGGCGACGCCTTGGTGCGCTTTTCCGCCGGGCTTGAATCTGAAGGCAACCTGATCGCCGATATCGACCGTGCAATGCGCGAGGTTTAACGTGCCATAAGACAATGGACGAGATCGACCGCCAGCTGCTCGAGGCTCTGCAGCAGGACGCAACGCTATCGATTGCTCAAATGGCCGAGCGCGTGGGCCTCTCCGCGACGCCATGCTGGAAGCGCATCCAGAAGCTCGAAGCGAGGGGCGTCATCATACGACGCGTTGCGCTGGTCGACCCGGAACGCGTTGGCGTCGGCCTCTCCGTGCTGGTCAGCGTCGAAGCCGGCGAACATACGCCAGAGTGGCTGGAGCGTTTCAGCGCCGGCGTCGGAGCGATGCCGGAGGTCATGGAAGTCTATCGAATGGCCGGCGACGTTGACTACATGCTGCGTGTCGCGGTCGCGGACATGGCAGAATACGACGCGTTCTACAAGCGCTTGATCGCAATCGCGCCAATGAAGAACGTCACCTCGCGCTTCGCGATGGAGCGAATGAAGCACACGACCGCCTATCCGCTGCATGCGCGGGCCTTTCGCGATCGCCGGGCGCCAGACGGCGAGGAAGAAGAATAGCTTTCTCCGCCGCGTTGCGTCAGGAGCAGACCTGACCCCGCGCGCACCAAATAAAGTAAAAATATACTATTTGACACTTCGGCTTCGCTTCCTCATCTTTTCCGAGCTAAGTATTGTCTTACTCATAAAAGCTGAATCAGATCTGGCGGTCTGTATTCCCCCGAGATGTGCGGGTCGGAGAAGGGGCAACTATGGGCGATTACCAGTCAGCACGGCAGGCACCCACCGTCGATCCGGGGCAGATCTGGCTCATCGAGCAGAATTCGGCGTCGCCGATTTGCGGCCTGGATCGCGATGCACTGACCAATGTCAATGTCGTCATTTACGACCGGGCGCTTGCGCCGCTGGTCTCGCAGGTTCTGCCGATTGGAGGCTATGCCGAGCCGATGCCGGTTAGGGCACATACGGCGGGTCCGGCGATCTTGCCGCGCGCCTTCGAACTGGCGGAGGAGGGTTGGAGCGTCGCGCAATTGGTCGAGGCGAGCGCAAGCCGGCGCTCGCGGATTCCGCTCCTGCCGCCGACCCTGACCCGTGCAACCCGCTCCGGTGCCTTCCCGGTGCGCCTCATCGCAAAGACTGCCGCCGATCGGTGCCGCGTGGTGGACGTAGGCTTACGCGAGCTCACCGAAGTCCTGTGCGAATTCGGCGAAGACGAGCTGTTTACTCTCGTCCTTGGGCCGTTGGTCTCGGCGAGGGCGGCACATCCTCATGCCTTCGCTGCTAACGGGCTCGCCGGTTGAGCGCCGCCGCGGGGCAGTGATGCCAAAACTCGACGCACCCTCAAAGGCGGAGGCGGTCAAACAGCAGAGCCGGCAATTGCGCGGTCATATCGCCCGCGACCTTGCCGACACCGCGGCGCCGTTCGACAAGGAAGGCTATTCGCTCCTCAAATTCCACGGCATTTATCAGGGTTACGACCGCGACAGCGCGACCGAGCGCAAGCAACGCGGCGACGATAAACTCTGGCAATTCATGGTCCGGGTCAGGATTCCGGGCGGACGACTGACGGCCGGGCAGTATCTGGCTCTCGATGCGCTCGCCGACCGTTATGCGGACGGGTCGCTGCGGATCACGACGCGCCAGAGCATTCAGTTTCACGGTGTCGTGAAGGCCGGCCTCAAATCGGCGATCGGCGAGATCAATGCGGCATTGCTGACGACCTTGGCGGCATGCGGCGATGTCGTCCGCACGGTCACGACCAGCCCGGCGCCGATCCGCGACGCGGTGCACGACCGGCTCGAGGCCGAGACTCGCCGGCTGTCGAATTATCTTCTGCCGCGGACTGGGGCCTATCATGAAATCTGGGTCGACGGCGCACCTTGGCGAGAGGAGGCAGGCGCCTCCGAAGCGCCCGACCCGCTCTACGGCACGCGCTATTTGCCTCGCAAGTTCAAGATCGGGCTCGCGATCCCGGAGGACAACACGATCGACGTGCTGACCAACGATTTGGCGATCCTAGCGGTGTTCGAGGGCGACCGGCTCACCGGGTATAATTTCCTGCTCGGCGGCGGCCACGGAATGACCCACAACAACCCGAAGACTTACCCGCGACTCGCCACTCCGGTCGCTTTTATCCAGCCCGAAGACCTGCTCGAAGCCGCGGCGGCAGTCGTGCGGCTGCACCGCGACTACGGCGACCGCGGCAATCGGCGCCATGCGCGGCTCAAATACGTGATCGCCGAAAACGGGGAGGAGTGGGCCCGAGAACGGCTCTCGGAGTATCTCTGCAAATCGCTCGAGCCGTGCCGCGAGATGCCGGCCTTCGCCGTGCCCGACCATCTCGGCTGGCACGAGCAAGGCGACGGCAAGCTTTACCTCGGCATACCGATATCGAGCGGACGCATTGCCGGCAAAACCCGGGCCGCCCTGCGGGAGATCGTCAACCGTTTCCGCTGCGATCCGATCCTGATGCCGAGCCAGGACATCATCTTGAGCGAAATCCGCCCAGCGGACCGGGACTCCATCGAGGCGATGCTGCGCGAGCACGGCGTGCGGCTCGCCGGCGACATGCGGCCGGCCGAGCGCTGGGCGCTCGCCTGCCCCGCCTTGCCGAGCTGCGGGCTGGCATTGACCGAAGCCGAGCGCGTGAGCGACGACATCGTCGCCGCCATTGAAGCAAGGCTGCGGCTTTACGGACTCGAGCACGAGCGCCTCAGCATCCGCATCACCGGGTGCCCGAACGGCTGCGCACGGCCCTATACCGGCGACATTGGCATTATCGGGCGCATGCCCGGCTACTATGCGCTGTTTGTCGGGGGCGATTTCGAAGGCACGCGGCTCAATGCGCCCCTCGCCGACAAGGTGCCGCTGCACGGCATCGCCGGGATGCTCGACCCGCTCTTCGCGCTCTACGCCTCCGCCCGTGACGAAGCCGAAGGCTTTGGGGATTTCTGTCACCGTATCGGCATGCCGGCGTTGCAGCGGGCCCTCGCCGCGCCACAGAAGGGTGCTGCCTGAGCGGCCCCTTTTCATAACCTCGATCGCTCAGTACGCTGAGCGCCAACCGTTTCTTGTTGGAGCTAGGCCATGGCCGTGATCGGGGTAGTCGCGCAAGGGATGATGGGCGCCGGGGTCGGGCGGCGGCTCAATGAGAGCGGGGCGACGGTTCGCACCCTGTTGACCGGCCGCAGCCAGGCGAGCGCCGAGCGCGCCAAAAAGGCCGGCATGGCCGCGGCGGCCAACGAGCGCGAATTGCTCTCCGGTGCCGATTTCTTTCTGTCGATCCTGCCTCCCGGAGAGGCGGAGGCGCTCGCGCAGCGCCTGGCGCCAGAATTGAAGGCGCTCGGCCGCAAGCCGGTTTATATCGACTGCAACGCGGTCAGCCCGCAGACAGCGGTCCGCATCGGCGAAATTTTAGTGCCGAGCGGCGCCGATTTTGTCGATGCCGGAATCATCGGCGGGCCGCCGCGTCCCGGCTACAGTCCGACGATTTACGCCTCGGGTCCGACTGCGGGACAGACCGCGGTATTGCGCGATTGGGGAATCGATTGGCGCGTCATCGACGGGCCGATAGGCGCCGCATCGGCGCTGAAGATGTCCTATGCC
>JAFASL010000349.1 GCA_019244535.1 Alphaproteobacteria bacterium | reverse complement strand
CGAACCCCACCTGCTCACCAATCGCGAGCAACTCGTGCGGGGTCTGCCGCGAATACTTCCCACGTCCACCGCAGACATGAATGCCAAGCTCCTTCTCAAGCGGACCCAGACCGCGCTTTAGCGCTCCGATAACGCTCGTTGTGATGCCGGAGGAGTGCCAATCCATGCCCATGACGGCCCCGAACGACTGGAACCAGAACGGGTGCGCAAGACGACGTAACAATTCGTCACGGCCGTAATGATGGATAATCGCCTCGCTGATCACCGCCCCGAGGCGGGTCATGCGATCGGCAAGCCACTTGGGAACGTGTCCAGCGTGCAACGGCAGATGGGCAGTTCCAGCTCGCTGAGCCATCAGCCGGCGTCGCTTTCGCGCAGCCCAGAGCGCGCCAGACGCGGCAACACCTCGGCGCAAAAGTACGGAAGCTCGTCGAGATAATTGACGAATGAAACCGCAATGCCTTTGAGACCTAGCCCAGCAAGCTGTGCGATATCGCGCGCGACGGAATCCGGGTCGCCCACGATCGGAAGACCGCCCATCCCATTCGCCTGGTGAATGCGGAGGCGCCGGAACTCCTGAGCCGAGTGCGTTTGCGGCGTGATCTTTCTCATCCCCAGAATGTTGTCGACCGCCGCCCAGTCGGCATTATCGATGATAGCATGTCGGTAGTAGTCCTGCGCCTCTCCTGACGTAGGGCGGCAAGTAACGACCCCGACCGTATAAATGTCGATCGCGCTTCCGGCCTGGCGTGCCAATGCTTGCACTTGGCCGATATGCGCCGCCATCTCCTCGAGCGAAATGCGGTGCGATATCGTCGAAAAAAGTGCATCGCAGTTGCGGATCGCAAAGGCCTGCCCAGTCGTCGAGGCGCCGGCATTCATGAGCAACGGACGCGTCTCGCCAAACGGTTTCGGTTTGGCCCGCACGCCCGTCAACTTGAAGAAACGCCCATCGAAGTCGAAATCCTCCTGCGATGACCAGGCCAGCCTGACGATATCCAGCCATTCCTGCGCGTATTCATAGCGCGTCTCATGATCGCGCAATGTCGCGCCGAACATCTCGAACTCCCCCTCGTTCCAACCGCAGACAAGGTTGAGACCGAAACGTCCTTTGCCGATGTGGTCGGCGGTGACGAACTGCTTGGCGGCGATCAGCGGTGGGATCAGCGGAGCGTGCACGGTTCCGAACACGGTGAGCCGCTTGGTCTCAGCCAATAGTCCGCAGGCCCAGGCGACAGTCTCCCAGGTCGCGCCCTGGTAATCGGTTTCGCCGCCGTATCCCTTCCAGCGTCCGATCGGCAGCATGAACTCAATGCCAGCGCGATCTGCCATTTCCGCCAGCTTGACGCAATCAGACCAATTCCCGGACCAGCGTTCAGGCACCATCGTGACCGCGCGGCCGGACGAGCAGTTGGCGCCGAAGAGTCCGAGTTTCAGCCGGTTGGTGCTTCCCATCTCGACGCGCTGAGATTTTTTGGTCTTGTTTTCCAAGGGGTCACGTTCGTGGTCTGGTCTTGCCCAACATCATAATACTCTTTCGTCGAGCAATTCCTCAAACTGCTCCCTATCCTAGCCCCCGGCTCCGGCTCACTTGACCAGCCGATCCGAACCTGACTGCCGCAATGGGGAATATGATTGCTGGGGCCCAGGTGCGGGCTAAGCCCTAGTACGGTCTGCGGTCGAGTGGCGCGTGAGGTTGCTCGAGGCCGTCCACGGGAATGTTGCGGCCATTGATCCAGTAGGCCCGCGGTGAGGCGATGAACACGATTACGTCCGCAACTTCCTCGGTGGTGCCGAGTCGGCCCATTGGAAAGCCGTGGCGGACATAGTCTTCGAAATATCCTGGATTGGCGATGCGATAACGGTCCCATCCATTGCCTTCGGCCAGAATCGAGCCCGGAGACACGGTGTTGACGCGGATGCCATGCGGCACGAACTCCAGCGCCCAGCGCTCGGTGTCGAAAATCAGCGCCGCCTTGGCCGCGCCGTATTGTCCCGACATCGCAAGCTGCGGCGACCATCCAGAGATCGACGCAACGTTGATGACCCCAGCGCCCGGTCGGCTCTGCATATGCGGAAGCGCGAGGCGCATCATTCGCACAGTCTGTATCAGGTTCCGTTCCAGCGCGCCGCGCCACTCGTCATCAGTGCTGTCGGCGATGCGCGCACCCCCGCCACCCCCGCCGACGTTGTTGACCAGAATGTCGATACCACCAAAAGCCGCGGCGGTAGCCTGGATCAGCTGGCTGGCGTGATCCGGATGGTCAAGATCGCCCGCATGAGCCGCAACGTCAGCGCCGGTCGCGCGCAGGGCCGTTTCCGCTTCGCGCAGTTGCTCGGTTGTGCGCCCTGACAGCATCACCCGGCATCCCTCGGCGGCAAACGCTTTGGCGGTCGCCCAACCGATGCCGCGGCTAGAGCCGGTGATCAGGGCTACCTTGCCGGCCAGTCTGAGATCCATACTTTGTCCTCTGTGCCTTACCTCAGTACACGGGTGTTGCGCTCGGCAATCCAGGATTTTACCTCGTCGTAGTAGCTGGCGAGGTAGTATTCGGCAATGTCATCAGCAGTGGTGGCCCAGACGCCGTCATGCCCGAGGATGTAGCTGAGCGCCTCGTCGAGATGTTTGGCAGCATTGGGGCGGCCGATATTGTGTGGGTGCAATGACAGGCACATCACCCGTCCGCTCTGGGCTCCCTCACGATAGAGCGTGTCGAACTGGTCTTTGATCATCTGCTGGAAGTAGTCCGCCTCGCGGTTCCAGGCGAGCATCCCAGCGTCGTTGGTCTGGCCGGTATAGGGGACGAAAATGAATTTCTGGCCGCCGCGGACATTGATCGGCCAGGGCTGGTCGTCGATGATCCATGATGTGTGGTAGAGACAGCCCGCCTCGGCCATCAAATCGTCCGTCCGCACTGTATAGCCCGCGCCGCCGCCGAGGCGGCCTTTCAGGCGCTTGCCGGTCATCTCCTTCAGATGGGCGATGAAGTCCTGCCAATAGGCGCGCACCTCCTCCTCATTGAGGTCGTAAATCGGCCGGATGTTGTAGAGACCGTGCGCCATGTAGTCCCAATCGGCGGCGACCATCGCGTCCTTGATCTCCGGGAAATGGTCGAGGATCTCGAGGTTGAGGCAACAGCACGCGCGCAGTTTGTGCTTGTTCAGCACATCG
>JAFASL010000340.1 GCA_019244535.1 Alphaproteobacteria bacterium | reverse complement strand
AATCAGGGCTGAAAGAACAAAGCCGGCCGCACCGCCGAGGACTGCCACAGCCAAACCGGCACCTGTAAACAGAAGCGCGATCTGGCTCATGCGAATGGCGCCGTGCCGGATGATGAAGCCGCCCGATCCCAACTGGCCGATCAGCCCGGCAAAGGCAGTCAATGAGAAATAGATCCCGACCCACGCGGCATCGGCGTGTAGTTCCGCGATGATCAACGGCGCCAGCACCGCTGGCAGCGCCCGCGCGATCGAGCCGCAGGTTTGTTGCAGAAACATCGCCGCGACCGCGATCAGCATATGGGTCAAGTGAACGCTTCCTCCGGATGAGCCTGTTCCAACCCATGGGCGTGCTTACTACGAACAATTGTCTTGTTCAAATAGGCAAGGGGCCCCTCGTTACGCACGATGCCCGCAGGATTAACGGGCTCTCTATTCGCAACCCTCCGAACGCTAGGGCTGGGTTGCCCTGGGGGAAACGCATCAGATGATGAGCCAGATCGCGACCACTGCCTCCTTGGTAAGCCACCTCGCTTCTGGCACAACGCGTGCCCGATTTCATCGAAGCGCTTGGGTGCGCCGCAAGCGGCGCAGTGACGAGGTGCCCACGCCGGAGTAGTGTGTCGCGGCGGTGGGATGGAGGGCAGAATGACTTACCAGCATATCCTGATCGACACCGAAGATGGTGTCGGCATCATAACCCTCAATCGTCCCGACAAGCTCAACGCCATGAACCGGCAGCTGTCGAGCGAATTGCACGATGCCGTAAAGCGGATGGAAGCCGACGAGGCAATCGGGTGCATCGTGATCACTGGCGCCGGGGACCGCGCATTCTCAGCCGGAGGCGACATCCACGAGCAGCGCGAGGATGACCGCCGCTTTACCGAGGAGGAGCTGGACCCGCACCGCCCACCGCGCCGCAGCACCTATGAAATCGCCGCCAGCACAAAGCCGACGATCGGGATGATCAACGGCCTGGCCTATGGCGGAGCGGCAGTGCTCGCCTCCTCGCTCGACATGCGGGTCGGTTGCGAGGACAGCCGCTTTCGTTTTCTCGCGGCTGCTTATGCCCGGATCAACAGCACCTGGACTCTGCCCAACCAGGTTGGGTGGCCGATCGCCAAGGAGCTGTTGTTCTCGGCGCGCGTCGTCGAAGCCGAAGAGGCCTACCGCATCGGTCTGCTGAACCATCTGGTCCAGCGGGAGCAACTGCGGGTCAAGACCATGGGGCTTGCCCGCATGATTGCAGGCAACAATCGCGCCTCAGTGATGGGCATTAAGGCTTTGCTGCTCGAACATATGGGGCAGAACCTCGAACAGCAATGGGCCAAGGAGCGACATTATACGACGCACGTCGTCCGAGGCGCCAAGGCCGAAGATGCCTTCCCTGAGTTCATCGCCCGCAGAGGCCGACCTCTTCCGCGCTGAGCGTCCCGGCTCGAGCAAAGCCGACCTATTCGGCCTGACCTCATATTTACGGCTGCCCGTCGCTAGGCATCGCTAAACCACCATGTTGTGATTGCTTTTCGTCTGTGACGTGGTGGCTAGCCTCGCCCGCCGAACTGTAGAGGATAATGCTAACTGGGCCGCTCGCCGCTTATCTCGGTAGGGTCAGGTGAGGCTCGCCGAGAGCCGATATGATGCGGTATGGCACTCGGGAAGAACCTTCCCGAGGGCCACCGTCCAAACCACGGATCTATCAGCTGCAGCACGATTTCCCCGGCTCGTCGAGGCGTCAAAATCGATGCCAAACAGGGCTCTGCCGGGGCCCTTAACGATCTGTCCGCCACATCGGCGCAGCGGGACCGGACGTCGCCGGAACCTTGTGCTGGCCGCGATCCTGTTTTGCGGGACGCGTTTCAATTGGGATCTTTCTGCGCGACTGCTAGAGCCACCGCTGCCCGGGATGCTCGGAAATCCGCGGATTTCGTGCCGGGCTACTAAAGGTTCGAGTCCATCTCTCCAGCGCGGAGTCGGGCGAACTTCCAACCAGGGTCGGCTGCCAAGGGACTGAGCGCCGAGGAGAAGGCTACCCGATCGGCGGCATTGCGCGGGCAACTACGCCAGCTCGAAGCCAAACAGGAATTGCAATGGTGGCGGATCGAGAACGCTGGGCAGACGCCCGATCGCACCGGCTGCAGTGCCGAAATGTTCCTGCGAGTCACCGACGATCTGGTCAGCACGGTGCAACGTTAAGCGATGTCCGCGGCCTGCTCACCGCTGAGCGCCCCGTGCCGTGGCCACGGGCCGCGCCAGGTCCGGCACCCCTTCGGGCCGATACTGGCGCCGAGCTCGAAGAGCGCGGCCCAGCGTTTTGCCGCGCAGGCTTCGCGGCAAAGCCGGCGGGAATAGTGTAGAAACGGGCCGGCGCCGGCCCGGACCACGCCGGCTCTGATCATCACCGCAAGGGGACTGCGACCAATGACTTATGGCAAATCTACCAAACACGCTGAGATCCGCGAAATCGGAGCCGTGAGATCAACAGTCCTCGCCCTGGCCCTCCTCGCGACGGCGGGACGCACCCTCGCGGGCGAGCGAACTGCTGAGGCGACGCCCGAGCTCGAATGGGGGCTTTGGCACGACCAGCTGGCGGCTTGCCATCGAGCAGACCGCATCGCGGCGCAGTGCGCGCGGGGACATTGCGACGAGGAAGCGGCGCGTCGGGCTCAGCAAGGATGCTCGGCGTTTGGCAACCGCGTTTAAAGGCCCGAAAAAATGACAGCACTAAATCGTCGCCATTTTCTAAGCAGCGCAGCGATTGCCGCCCTGGGGTGCAGCCTAATCCCGAGCGTTGCCAAATCTGCGCCGACGACGATAGGCAAACAGCCTGGCGAATACCCAGAAAAGGTCATCGAGAAGACGCAATGGGGCCCCCCACCTCCGCCGCCCCACCACTGGAACCAGCGCTGGGGCCCTCGCCGTTGGCGTTGCTGGTGGCACCGGGGTCGCCGAGTGTGCGGTTGGCGCTGAAGGAGGGCTCGGCGCGAAAATCCCAGCAGCTCTGCAATCGCAGCTGAAGGCGTTGGCGGAAGCCGACTACCACGGCGAAACTCGTACGAAGCAACGCTTCCTCCTGCGCCATCGTCACCTCGCTCAGGGCGCAGAGATGACTGTCGGGGGTCAGACGCCGAGAAGAACCGAAAAGTTGCCGCAGTGGTGGCATAGGAACCGGCGCACGAGAGCGGCAGGTCGGGGGTGCGCTTGCGGAGCGAATGGGCAACTCGCCGTGCCCCCCGTTATCCCCGATAATTGCCTGATGGAAACAGGGATAACAGGCATTCTGAAGCGATGAGAAAGCTCCGCTCCGACATAACCCGCGAAGGGCTCGCCCGCACGCCGCACCGCGCCTTCATGCGCGCGATGGGGCTCGACGACGCGGCGATCCAAAAGCCGATGATCGGCGTCGTCTCGATGAAGGGCGAGCAGACGCCGTGCAACATGACCCACGGCTTCCAGGTCGAGGCGGCTAAGGAGGGGGTCACGGAGGCCGGCGGTACGCCGCGCGAGTTCACGACGATCTCGGTCTCCGACGGCATCAGCATGAACCACGAGGGCATGAAGTTCTCGCTGGTGTCGCGCGAACTGATCGCCGACTCGATCGAGGCGGTTGTGCACGGTCTTGCCTATGACGGGCTCGTCGGTTTTGGCGGCTGCGACAAAACCCTGCCAGGCGTCATGATGGGCATGGTGCGCTGCAACGTTCCGTCGGTGTTCATGTACGGCGGCGCCGCGCTGCCCGGCCGGTTCGGCGGGCGCGACGTGACGATCCTCGATTCCTACGAGGCAGTCGGTGCGGTGCTGACCGGCGCGATGGACGAAGCGACGCTGGCGCGGCTCGAACGTTCCTGTCTACCGACGGTCGGCGCCTGCGCCGGGCAGTTCACCGCCAACACAATGGCGATGGTGTCGGAGGCGCTCGGCCTCAGCGTGCCGAACGTGTCGATGATTCCTGGTCCCTACGCCGAGCGCGCCGGCTTCGCGCGGCACGCCGGGGCGATCGTCATGCGGGCGGTGGCAAACGGCGGCCCGCGTCCGCGCGACCTCGTGACCCGCAATGCGCTGGAAAACGCCTGCGCGGTCGTCGCCGCCACCGGCGGCTCGACCAACGCGGCGCTGCACATCCCGGCGATCGCGCACGAGGCCGGCATCACCTTCGACTTGGACGATGTCGCCGCGGTGCTCGCCCGCACGCCGCTGATCGCCGATCTGCGCCCGGGTGGGCGCTTTACCGCGCGCGACGTGCACGAGATCGGCGGCACCGCGGTGATCATCCGAGCCCTCATCGAACTCGGCGCGATCGACGGCTCCTGCCTCGCTGCAACCGGCGAGACGCTGGCGCAGACCTACGGGGACGCGGCGCCGCCGGACGGGGCGGTGGTGCGCGCGGCCAGCGCGCCGATCGCTCCCGATGGTGGGGTCGCGGTGCTGAAGGGCAATCTCTGTCCCGATGGCGCGCTGATCAAGCTCGCCGGGCTGCGGACGCTGGTGCACGAGGGTCCCGCCCGCGTGTTCGAAAGCGAAGGCGATTGCGCCCGTGCGGTCGAGGCGCGCGCCTACAAGACGGGCGATGTGCTGGTCATCCGCAACGAAGGGCCGGTCGGCGGCCCCGGCATGCAGGAGATGCTCGGAGTGACGGCGCTGATCTATGGGCAGCAGATGGGCGAGGCGGTCGCACTCGTCACCGACGGGCGGTTTTCCGGCGCGACGCGCGGCATCTGCGTCGGCCATGTCGCGCCGGAGGCGGCGGTCGGCGGCCCGCTCGCGCTGGTGAACGACGGCGACATCGTGCGCATCGACGCGGCAGGCCGCCGCATGGACCTGCTCCTCAGCCCGGCGGAATTCGCCGCCCGCCGCGCCGCCTGGCGGCCGCTGGCTCCCCGCCACAAGGCGGGCCTTCTCGCCAAATACGCTGCCCAGGTGGGGCAAGCCAACAAGGGCGCCGTGACGCACGCTGGCGCCGCCGACTGGCTGTGGTTCGACCGCTGATGAGAGAGTGCACCATCGCCGGCAGGCCCCGGGTTGTCCCCAACGCCTTATGCGAGGCGAATTAATCGCGCGGGAGGAGACCTGAAAACCGCCCCGGTGGCCCCGCTCAGAGGCGGCATCGGGATTGGAAGGGTCCGCCAGTCCTCCCGATACTGGGCTAGATCGAGAGGGCTGACGGGTCGCGACCCGAGCAGTTCCATTTTTGGCGCCCCTTGCGGTACCGGTGGTTCGAATCCTGTTCCCTCCAGCGGACAGTCCGTCTCTCACGGGGAGTAGCGCCCCGCCCTCGAGAACCCCGGCTTCTCCCACGGGTGTGCGGGCCATGGGAGACGACGCGGCCGGAAGAGACCGGGATTGGGCGGCGATATGGCGCCTATCGGTGACAATGTCTCTGCTGAGAGAGATTCCAGTACCGCAGTGCCAGTGATGTACGCCATTGCCCCGGTTCTGCTTGATGACGCGCGGGCCCGACGATTGCAGCCGCGAGGGAAGCGCGGCGCTGAATTCGGCGGCGGTGCGGTAAAGATGCGTGTCGGAACCCCAGCCAAGATGCTTCGTCCAATACAGGACTTCTTTGACCCCCATCTTGAGGATTACGTCGGGGTGCGCACTGACCCAAGGACCGCGTGAGGCGACGTCGCGCAACAAAGCGTCGAGTGCCTCTCGGGTCTTTCCTTGATGGATCGGATCGACCCACACCAGCACCCCATCAGCGCTCAGGAGCTGCTCGCGCACCTCATCTGCGAACGCCTCGTCATAAATTGCAGGCTCGGCCTTGATGCCGAGATCGGCAAGCTCCTCGAAAATCCGGTAAAAGCGATTATTGTGTGGTGTCGCGGTTCGTCGCGCTTCGGCATCGCCGCGCCACAAGATTGCAATATTGAAGGGCTTCTGGTCTGGATTGCGTCCGTCCATGCGACGCTCCTCGCTTGGCGAGTGACGCAGAGCTTGGACGGGCGTCTAACGGGGTGCCTGCTCGACCCCCCAGTCATGTTATCGGCTCTTTGCACCACTGACAATCCCGATCCATCGCGTAACCTTAAATGACCAGAGAATGAGCAACCTGACGCATCACCGGGACTTTCACAATGGCCCGTTCCTGGCCCTCGGGTCTGCTTTACTGTTTGGAGCGAGCACACCGATTGCAAAGCTGCTCCTCGGCATTGCCGACCCGCTATTGCTTGCCGGCTTGCTTTACCTCGGCTCGGGTGCCGGGCTCGCGCTGGTCAAAATCGGGGGCGGATTCCTGGGCCTTGGCCGCGCTGAGGCTCCGCTGCGCCCCCGCGACCTGCCCTGGGTTGCGTCGATCGTGCTGTTCGGCGGCATTCTGGGCCCCGCCTTGCTGATGTGGGGCCTCGCTGTCACGCCAGCCTCGACCGGCTCCCTCTTGCTCAACACCGAGGGCCTCGCCACGATGGCCATCGCTTGGCTTGTCTTTCGGGAGAATGTCGATTGCCGGGTATTCGCGGGTGCCATGGCGATCCTCGCCGGGGCGGTCTTGCTCTCCTGGCCGGCAGCGGGCGCCGGATCGGGACTCAACTGGGGCAGCGTGCTGATCGTCCTCGCCTGCGTGTCGTGGGGCATCGACAACAATCTCACCCGCAAGCTCAGCGCGGCCGATCCGCTGCAGATCGCCATGATCAAGGGATTGGCCGCTGGGGCAGTGAATTTCGCGATGGGGCTCGGTCATGGCGCGCCATTGCCGGGGACGACATTGCTGGGCGCCGCCGCCGCGCTCGGGTTTTTCGGGTATGGCATAAGTCTGGTGCTGTTTGTGCTCGGCCTCCGCCACCTGGGAGCGGCGCGCACTGGGGCCTACTTCTCGACGGCTCCATTTATCGGCGCAGCCCTTGCGCTGCCACTGTTTGGCGAGACGCCAACTCTTACTTTGACCGGCGCGGCATTGCTCATGGGGATTGGCGTCTATCTGCACCTCGCCGAGGCGCACGACCACGAGCACTTGCACGAGCCGTTCGAGCACGAGCATCGCCATGTCCACGATATCCATCACCAGCACGACCACGCTCCGCCCGACCCAGGCGGAGAACCCCACAGCCACTGGCACCGGCATCCGCTGGTTCGGCACAAGCATCCGCATTACCCGGACCTCCATCACCGTCACGAGCATGCGCACGCTTGAGCGCGTCAGACGAGCCGAGTGAACCCGTAAGTGACTGACCTCGCAGAAAGTCAGGAACCCGAGCAGGCTGTTCCGCTCGCAGCTTTGTTCACTGCGTTTCTCGCTGTCTCGCTGTGCGGTGTCGGCGGCGGTGGTGGGGTCGTCTGGGCGCGTCGCGTCGCCGTCGAGAAGCGCCGCTGGCTCACGGAGAGCGAATTCGCCGATATTGTGAGCCTTTGCCAATTTATGCCCGGGCCTAATATCGTCGGCATCGCCGTCTGCGTCGGGGCAAAGCTGCGCGGCACGATCGGAACGATCGCAGCAGTTTCGGGCTTTCTCGTGATCCCGTGGGTAATCGGTATTTCGGTCGGCCTCGTCTTCCTTGAATATGCTCAGCTGACGGTCGTCAGGAACATCCTCGGCGGCATTGCCGCTACGGCAGCGGGACTACTGATCGCAACAGGCATAAAACTTCTTTTGCCGCACAGGCGGCGGCCCACAGCGCTGCTTTTTGCCATCCTCGCTTTCGGCCTCATCACCTTCGCCAAACTGCCGCTCCTCGCCGTTCTATTCGGCTTGGCGCCGCTCAGCATCGCCATCGCCGGAAGCGAAAAGACGAGAGCATAATGAACGACCCTTCCGCCCCGCTCGCGCTGACTGCGCATCTTGCCCAAGTCTCTTCGATCAGCTTTGGCGGATTCCCAACCGTTCTGCCGGATGTGCGCAACTTCGTTGTTACCACTCACGGCTGGATGACCGATCAGGACTTCGCCAATATTTTCGCTATAGCGCAGTCGATCCCTGGGCCGAACATGATCCTAATGATGAGTTTTGTCGGTTGGAAAGTGTGGGGATTTCCCGGCGCGGTCGCGAGCGCGTTCGCCACCTTCGGGCCCTCTTGCACGATTTACTTTGCCTCCTATCGGCTTTGGGATCGGTTTCGAGACGCGCGATGGCAGCAGATCGCGCGCCTCGGTCTGGTTCCGGTCATCATGGGACTCGTCATCGCCAGCGGTATGGTGATGGCTCGCGCAGCGGACACCAGTTGGCCGGCCGTTGCCGTCACTACCGCAGCAGCCTCAATCGCGCTGGCGACCCGGCTCAGTCCCATGTGGATGCTGCTTCTCGGCGGTGCTCTTGGCGGACTGGGCCTGCTGTAAGCTAATCGATGATCGATTTTCCAGCGCACCGACGCCATGACAATTTCGTAAACGCTTGTGCCTCCACTTAAAAGCGAGAACGTCCGCGATTTAGTTCCGGTGAACGCCGGCCTATAGCGGCCAAAGACGCCAGCCTTCGCCCTTTGACAGGAGTGCTGGGCCATACCTACCTGCAAGAAATTCCGGGCCGGGGATACTCTACGGAAGTAAAGCCAGTTCACAGACGCCACACTAATGAAATCCTCGCAGTGTTGAAACGAAGGGACCTGACAGAATGTCTGGCCCCTTCGTCACACCAAAAGCGAAGGTGACGCCGGCGCGGATCTCGCCGGCAGTTTGGGCATTGGTGCGCGCGCCGCGTAAGCCAAAGTCAACCGCGATATTGTCTTGCACTTGCCAGATCGCCCCGATCAAGACAGAACGGGTTCGAAACAGGCCGACATTTTGCTCGTAAAAAGCCTCGGATACTGGGCGCACCACCCAGTCGTACGGACCCTCGATGATCGTATCGAGGAAATAATCGGCATGCTGCTCTCGGGTAAGCGCAATTTGCGCATTGAGGTGAACCGTGCCCCAATCCCCACGCTGCGAGGCGATGGTGTTCACAACCGCTCCAGTGCCGTGCTCGTCATTGATCCCGGGCAACAGGAAGCCGAATTCGGTTGCAATGCTGGGCCCGGTTTTCTCCTGCAGACTGATGCGGGCTCTCCTCAACCTCGCTGACAAGCCAAGTCCCGTAGAAAGACGCAGCAGCGGCGATGCGTTCGGGATAACGCGCAGCAGCGGCAAGAGCATAGGGTCCGCTCAGGCAGTAACCATGGCAGCCGACGGCACCCCGCTTCACCTCGTTCTGCCCGTCAAGAAACGCGAGCATCGCGCGCATGTCGTCCATCACGGGCGGAATGGTCATTTTGGTGCGCACGGCTCGCATGCGCGTGTGCTCAGCGCTGCCTTCCTGCTGCACCTCGGGACCATAGATCGTATCCCGGCCGGCGCGATAATAGAGATTGGGCAATAGCACATAGTAGCCGACCGCAGCGAGCCGGCGCGCCATATCTTTGAGTTCCTCGCGGATGCCATACGCATCCATAAGAAAGAAGACAGCGGGAAAGGGTCCGTTGCGCTCGGGATGGCAGATGAACGTTCCCATCGCGCCGTCTTCGGTTGTGATGTCGAGCGTCTTTTCGATCATCGCCCGGTCTCCTCGATAATGAAGAGTTATCGCCGTGTATAGCGTAAATATCTTCTGCTGCTACGCACGTCTGCCCTTTGCAAACCGACTGCGGTGATTGCCAAGACAGGCG
>JAFASL010000278.1 GCA_019244535.1 Alphaproteobacteria bacterium | reverse complement strand
GAGCCTTGGGACGAGATCGTACAAATGATTAAAACGAGCTCGCCAAAGCATGGCGTAGTTTTATTTTGCGCTGCTGACGGAGAAATTCCTTTCAATTACTATGCCGGCCGATCGCAATTCCTAATAGCGATGGGCGGCATCGTCCTGCCGGGGGAGCCGGCTTGGCGCAAGCGGCTTGTGTATAAGCCGGTGAGCCATCTTCGGGTGATTGGAACGGATCAGCTCAGAGAATTTGTCGACCCTTTTCCAACAGTCTGGCTAGTCGAACGTTTTTGTGAGCCGAGCGCCGCAATTCACGAGGGCATGAGTAACGACTATGACTTACTTCGGTCGGAATGGATGGGCGGGTTGCTCATCACATTATTCAGCAAAAAGTCCTAGGGTTGCGCGGTCCCGACGCCTCCGTGCCATGAGGACGGGGGCACAGTCGGGCCAATCGCCTTCGCGGTGTTCATGTTGATGATCAGTTCCAACTTCGATGGTGCTGGATGGGAAGGTCAGCCAGCTCGGCACCTTTCAGGATCTTGTCCGCGTATTTCGCGCTCTGGCGGTAAAGCTCGACTTCCTTACATTGATAATAGTCATCAGCCCGCCGTCCTTCGAGCCCCAGAAGGCTTCTCCGGGGTCCCGGAAAGAGGCAGGCTCGCGCCAGCTCGCGCAGCCGAGTAGCCAGATCGCGATATTCGGCGCTGGCGCGTTGCAACGAAACGAGTGCTCATCGAACATGCACGCGATAGTGACAGGGAACGGTTGCACAAACGTCAAATTTTAGGGAGTTAACCGCGATGCCAACGCTGTCTCGGCTGCATTTCGGAGCCGTCCCGCCATTCGGCTTGCGCGCCAACGCATGCTTCTCGCGTGCAACGCCTCGCCTTCCGCCGTGTTCAGCAGATATGAACCGCCCAGAGATGAGACCGCTCTATATCAGCCCGAACGGGGATGCCTGGTTCCTTGCTCGCGACCCCGCGACGGGCGCGGCTTTTGTCAGGCACGAGGCCAATAGGGCATCGGGGGGTCAAGTGACGGATATAGAGATCGGGACATTCCTAGCCGGGCAGCAAAATCCCGAGCAACTGGCGTTGTTGCGCGTGATCGGTAGCTTTGTGGCTGGCACGGATAGCGCGAAGGCCGAGGACGATCGGGCCACCGAGAACACCGGCAGGGAGTGGTCGGATACAGAGTTGACTGAGTTGGGCAACATGCTGATGCGCGGCCTCTCGATACAGGAGATCGCGCGTCAGCTGCGCCGGGAGCACGGCGAAGTCAGGGGCAAGATCGTCGAGGTAGCGCGGGTCTGCCGCACAGAATAACTCTTCATCCCCCGGCGGAACCGGGTTCCTATTCGAGGCTCAAACATCCTCCGAGTTTTTCGCGAGCCGATGAGCAGCGTGACGAGGGCGATTGGCCTTTGACGTTAAGGATTCACGTGCCCGAGGTCAAAGTTTCTGGCGCGATAAAAGCCGCCGCCCGGCTCGGGTCCCGCGCTCGCGTCAGGTCGCCAGGGCCAATGGCTGGCGGTTGTCTGCCAAAAGTTCGCGGTTCTTTGATGATGCCGACCTGAACCAGCCTTTTTCGCATGGACAATCCGTGGCGCCGCGCCGAGCTTTGTCTCTATTGCCGTCTCCTCCCTCAACATCAGAGGTTCTTGGCGAGAGAGCATGCGGAAGTCGGGGCTTGCTGCCGTCTTATTATCGAGCGGTGTCGGTGCCGAACTCCCCGGCGTGGTATCGTCTGCCGGTGGTAGGACCTCATGCGCCTCGACGGCTTGAACCTGCGGGTCCCAATCCACCGATGGTACTGTCGGATACCGAGGGGCAAGCGACAAGGCACCAATGCCAAAGAAGATCCCCACGACAGCCATCCCGACCGCGCCGACGGAAATCAGGAACGGCAAGAGGCGAACATCACCCGGAGGCACAGTGACCATCGTCTGAACCCTCGCAATAGTCTCGTTACCGCTTACCGACCAAAACGCTGCAGCCGAGCAATAGTTGGCGTCGCCTTTGATCATGCCCGGATCAGGGTTCCTCGATATCCGGCGAAAGCTTGGAGCGCCGCGGAGCCGTCGCGCAGATCTCGGCCGGTGATCTCAATATGGCCGTCTTCGGTCAATTGGCGCCGACGCAGTTTCTTTTCGGCGATGCTCTCAAGGTGGTTCGCCGCAAGTAATAAGCTTCGACGCAGCGCTTCGGGCTCGGCGGCTCCGGCAATAGTCGTTTGATACGCGCCGCCGTATGCGCACCACCCCGGAATACTCGCCGATCTCGACGCCGAATTCCACGGCTTGGCGCTCTGCGTTCCACCGCGCGTCCTCGGGAAAGCTGAAGAACATCGGGTGCTCCAGATCATTCGAGCAAGCAGGTGTTCTCTAAAAGTTCTGCCTTAAAATTGCAAGCTGCGAGGTTCGCAGGTGGCCGACCGGTCGGCTCACTCTCCGTTATGGTGTTCATTGCCTGCGCCGCGCCCGAAAATGTGCTCTGGGCCACGCGGTGGGTTGAGATCGCCCGGCGAAGTTGTTCCGTTGTCGATGATAATTGCGCAGCTCCGCCGGGCCGTGGCCTGTTTAGCATTCAAGGCGAATAGACCCGCGCCGGTTCAGCTGGCTGTGCCTTGAAGCGGTGTCACCGTGTAAAATTCCTGTTGCCCATGTTGCAGGGCCAGTACCGTCGAAAACCGGTGGAGTGTCGTAATCCCGTCCGTGGTGACTGGTACGGCTGCAGGTAAAGCCGGCGGCGCAGGTAGGTTAACGTGGGGGAGAAGCAACGTGAATGTAGTCGAGCCGCTGTCGATCGTCATATGGA
>JAFASL010000942.1 GCA_019244535.1 Alphaproteobacteria bacterium | reverse complement strand
GCATTGACGCAGGACGGGGCCGGGCCCGATCGCGCTCGGGCCGAGCAGGCCATGGCCGAATCGATCCGGCTCTGGAAAGAGACCGCGTTCAACCCCGAGCTCGCTCGAACCTATGTCAGCTATGCGCGCCTCCTCCAGGGATGGGGTGAGGACGGCCAAGCTAGATCCCACCTCACCCAGGCCATCGCCATGTTCCAGGCGATGGACATGGGCTGGGACCTCGCCAGGGCCGAAGCGATCCTGGCTACCGGACCGATGGAGCCGCCTCTGCCATCCGTCCTAAATCACAGCGCCGCCAGAGTTTTGCACTGACCCCGAATGACTCCGGATTTTCTTGGCATGCCACCATCACCCCGCGAAGGCGCAGTGGGAGATGCCGAACCTCTCGACGCGGTTGCAGGCGCTGGCCGAACCTGACGCGATCGTCATCGCCGAAACGACGCGGCGGCTCGTCGGGGGCCTCTTTGATTGGTCCAGCTGCCGGCCAACGGGAAACCAGCTACTGTACCGTCGGGGCCGCGCGTGCAGAAATCGCGCCATGACCGGTCGCGGCATCCGGGACGGAGAACCGGTGAAGCCAGATGTCGCCATCCGCGTCGGACGGATCGCGCGTGACTGCATCGAGGCGCACCCTAATGGTCCGGCCCATTTCGTCGGTGGCGTCGAGCACCGCGCCTACCAGAGGCTGCTCGGACACTGAGCCTCCGCGCTGGGAAGGGGTCTTCTTGCCCCATAGCTGACCTGATCGAAATCCGTCGCCAATCGAGGCGGGTCGGCACCGGTTCGCCCAAGATCTAGGGCTTGTCTGCCGTGCACTCATTATTCAGCACGAAATCCCGGACAGCAACAGCAGTGCGCGCAAGCGGGAATCCAGAGCCGGCGGGACCGCGGCAGGGGCCCTGGGCCCCCGCTTCCGCGGGGGCGAGGGTAACTGTTGCGAAAGGCTATACATCCACGACCCGAGTCAATCCTGGATTGAGGAGCAGGCCCGGGCTCGGGCCAGTTCATCGCGGCCAATTGAACGGTCCCAGAGAAGAGTAATGTAGGCGGTTTTCATATCCCTGCCGCCAAAGCAGATGATGGTCGGGTAGACCTCGGGCATCTTGACTTGGCGCACGACGCTGCCATTCGGGCTAGCTTGCGCCCTCCACGATAAAGGCGCGACCGGTCGAGTTGTGGAGCCGGCCCGGCAGAATTTTCTGGTATTCTGGTGCATCGTACCAGCGCCTGAACGCCGCTTTGTCGGCGAATTCGAGGATGACAATGCGTTTCGGCTCCGGTCCGCCTTCGATCAGTTCGGTGGCGCCACCCCTTGTCAGGAAGCGGCCGCCATATTGCGCGATCGTGGCGGGGACCGCCGCGCGGTAGGGCTCCATCGCTTCCTGGTTGGTGATCTCGAGTTCGACGACGAAATAGGCCGGCATGTTCGCCTCCCTTGGCCTCCGTTTGCGGGGTCGGCAGCTTACGAGGCTGCCGCAACAGATCCAAGAGCACTGTCTGTTTAAAGGGGTTGGGCGCGTCCGGCTGTAGCCCGATCGGGCAACCGCCACTGGCACCTCAGGTCGGCGCGATCGTCATGAAATCTTGGATTTGGTCTCGAATATGCGCTCTGAGTGCTCCCGCAGCGTTGGTTAGCTGGGGTAGCGCGGGTATTGAATCTGCTAATAACCCTTCGAGCTGAAGTGGCGGCCAGAGCGATTTTGTGATCAAACGCTGACCGTCGATCCGCTTTTCGGCGCTTCTGAGCGGCGTTTTGATGGTTTTTGCGCAGTGCGGACACCAATTGACGCCCTCCGGCTTTTTGAGCGCAGGATCCGCCATGTAGCGACCGATTTCTGTCAGCACGCGACCGTCCCGGTCGCGCGATAATGGCGGATTCCCTCCCCCGCTACCACCGAGAGATAGTGCGATCCGATCCTCCTAGGCGGGCGGGCGGAAGCGCGTGGCAGCAGCTCGGTCCGGTGTGTCGGGCGCAGAATTTCGAGCCGCATTGGCACCGGCGCGCGTAGGCGCCCGATTAAAATTGTCGACTAGCCCGAGGTTTGCGTTTTTTGCGCTCGACAACAAATCGTGTCTGTGACCACAAGAACCTGGTGAGGAGACCCGATTTTAAAGACCGCTTAGCTGCTGCTTGTACTGCGAAGAAGGCTCAAATTGAACGCGCTCGGGCGATTGCGGACGACCCCGCCAGGCTGAAGCGAATAGAGGCGCGATCGGAGATCATCGCAGCCCGCAACACCCGGATCGCGGAACGAGAGAAGGTCAGACGCGAGGCGATAGCGCGCGAAGCGGCAGAGCGAGCGGCGGCGGAAGCTGCCCAGGCTGCAGCCCTTGAGGCAGCCCGCAAAGCCGAGGAGGAAGCTCAAGAGGCGAGGCTCCTTGAGCAGGCTCGACTCGACGCCGCCGCCACGGCCAGAATGGAGGCTCTTCTTGCGATCCGCAGAGCGGGCCGAAAGAAGAAGAAGCGCAAGTGACACTAGAGCAGACGCTGCCCTTCCATCTCCGCGTGTTCAAGGGCGCCGACGGGCAGACTGAATTCAGGCTGCTCAGCCTGTTCCGCCGCTAGTGAAGACAGGGAGATGCCGAGAATCCGAATGCCCCTAGCGACAGGAAAGAGAGGTTGGAGCAATGCATTA
>JAFASL010000677.1 GCA_019244535.1 Alphaproteobacteria bacterium | reverse complement strand
GTCATCCAAATTCGCCTTCGGCGGGCTCGGAACAGGCAATCCGGAGTGGACGACGCCGACGATCTGTACGCCATGCTCGTCGGCGAGTCGCAAGACGGAAACCGCCAGGATTCCGGCGGCCATGATGATCAGCGGCCCCGGGGCCCGGGGCGCGCGCGTCTCAATGATGTACAACAGCGCCAAGCCCCCGGCCCCGATGGCGAAGGTCACCCAATTGGCCGCCCCCAGCTGGCCGACGAGATGCCAGAGCTGGTAGAGGGTCTCGCCGTGAGCTTTAGACAATCCAAAAAGCTTGGGAATTTGGCTGACGGCTATGTAGATCGCCAGCCCGAAGACGAAACCGGTCATGACCGAATGCGAAATGAACGCAATCACGAAGCCGAGCCGCACCAGCCCGCACAGCAGAAAAATGATCCCGACGACCAGCACCAATAGAACGAGCAGCTCGGCC
The DNA here is from genome assembly GCA_019244535.1 of Alphaproteobacteria bacterium. GTDB lineage: Bacteria > Pseudomonadota > Alphaproteobacteria > ATCC43930 > CGMCC-115725 > AP-15. The sequence goes on along the minus strand of JAFASL010000677.1, from coordinate 4,066 downwards.
CATTCGCCGGGGTCGGTGACGAGGAACGGCGCGACGACTGTCGCCATCATGATCGAAGATCCTGAGGTCGGGGCAGAGACCGCCTGACGCGTTGTGCCCAGAATGGCGTAGACGACCAGGGAGGCGAGAAGTGTATAGAGGCCAGCCTGGACCGGTGCTCCGGCCAATCCGGCATAGGCGATGCCTTCCGGAACCAGGATCCCCCAGAGCGTCAATCCGGCGAGGACGTCGGCGCGGAACCATCCCGCGTCGTAGCTGGGCAGCCATCGCAGAATGGGGAGAATCCGAGCAAATCGATCCAACTTGAGCAATATTTGCGCGGCCATATGCACTCTAGGGAAGGCTGCCAGAGTTCAACCATCGGGGGACAGGCCTGTCCCGTTCTGGACCCGCTGTAGTCTCGGTCGAAGTCGCCCCTTGTCGAAAAACGGATCGGGCCGGGGCCAGTTCACATGACGTTTTCCGACGCGATGCGCCGCCCGCCACCGCAGCTTGCCAACCCCACCGCGACGACGTTGTTTGAATGGGCCCAATGCTTTCGATTTCTGCCGAGAGGCGCTCATCAAGGCGTGCAGCCCGCAGCTCGAAGTATTCGACTCCCGGGAGGTCGACCACGACATCAGCGGAGCCGGAAGTCACGGCGCCGAGCAATCGTGTCCGAAATTTGGCGCTTGTGAGACTGGCGATCCGTCCCACCAGAGCCAAGACCAGGAGACCAGCTTGGCGCCTCATGCCAACCTCCAACCTGGCTTTTCTGACATTGGCAAGGCCGACGTTTCGGAGAAACACAATCCTGCCGGAGATCGCTCATAATTTGGGTCCTTGGATATCTGCTCGTCGACTGCGCGGCGCGGATGCTCCGATCAGCGCCTTCGTTATCAGGCTGACACCTGAAACCATCAGCAGGATGAGCACCGCGCGCAAAACCCGTGTTTACCAAAGCGAGCGAGAAGGGCGGCTGGCCGTCGCAGTGGGTTGGCAAGCAGCACACGTCAAACAGCTTGCGCTGCTCCATCACGATCCGGTCCTAGGCGACCGGACGATCGACGAAGCGCTTGCTGAACCGTGCGGTTCGAGGCGATCGGCCGGAGCGGCGCCAAGGCGGACGTGCTCGCGGCCCATGACGGCCTAGCGTTGACCATCTGATCCGAGACGGTGCCGCGGGCCCGCCGCGCCGCGGCTCCACCTTTGCGATGTCGGCACCCATCCATGCGAGCGCCTCGGTGCAGGTCGTGCCAGCCTCGAACTGCGTCAGGTCGAGGACGCGGATGCCCTTGAGTAAGCCGGGTGATACGGGGGTTACAGCCATTGTCGAACTCCTTGCCTTCATTAACTTGGATGAGACGCTCCGGGCCTTCGCCCAGACCCCACCATTCTTGGCCATCCGCGGCAGATAGCGATCAAAAAAGTGCCGCTTGTGTTTTTTCCGATGCCTCGATCATGAGGGCAGGTGAGGCGCAGTTGCCGGAAAGCCGAGCCGCAGGAGCCCAGCTTGTCTATGACCAGCAGCTTCAGCGCGAAACCCTGTTTCTTGAGCAGCTTGCACATCAGCCGGAATGCCGCCTGTATCGCGCCGACGTTGAACGAGCATGTCCAGGACCTCGCGTTCGTGGTCGACGGCGCGCCATGGATACACCCGTTCCCGGCGATCCGGACGACCATCTGGCGAGCTGGGCCGCGCTGTAGCATGCCGAAACGGATGCATTAAGCGGCTGATTCTGCCGTAGCCGGAGCTCCAAGCGGGCGGTGCGAAATGCGAATGATCAGCTTCTCCGCCTCGACGACGAGGAAGAAGACCAGCCCGCCGAGAACCAACCGCGGCCAAACCCAAAGCGGAATCGCCGCGGTCTCGAATAGTGCCTGGAAGGGCGACGTGTAAGTGAACAGCAGCTGCAACACAACGACTGCCGCGATGCCGACCAATAGGTATTTGTTGCCAAGATGGGCTTTGAGCGATAGGGACGAATCGATCTTGTAGCGGCTGTTGAGCAAGTAAAACACCTGACCGATAACCAGGGTGTTCACTGCAGCTGCGCGCGCCAGATCGTCGGATGCATCCTTTGATTTCATCCAGAAGAACGCCCATAAGGTCAACGCCAGCAAGGCCAGTCCGACAAAGACGACTCGCCATACACCAAAGCCGTCCAGTATCGGTCGGTCCACCGCACGCGGCGGGCGGTGCATCACATCGAGCTCGTGCGGCTCAAAGGAGATGACGAGCCCAAGCGCCACGGAAGTCACCATATTGACCCAAAGGATCTGCGGGGCCGTGATCGGCGCCGTAAAGCCGAGAAAAATCGCCACCATGATGACCAGCGCCTGGGCGACATTCGTCGGCAGCATGAACAAGATCGCCTTTTCGATGTTGTTGTAGACTGTGCGCCCTTCTTTGACGGCGGCGGTGACCGAGGCGAAGTTGTCATCGGCCAATACCATCTCGGCGGCTTCCTTCGTAACCTCGGTGCCCTTTATCCCCATCGCGACACCGACATCGGCTTTCTTCAGAGACGGAGCGTCATTCACCCCGTCGCCGGTCATTGCTACGATCTGCTTATTCGCCTGGATCGCCTTGACCAGGCGAAGCTTGTGCTCCGGGCTCGCGCGCGCAAAGACGTCGACGTCGCGGACCTGCTCCTGCAGTGTGGCGGTGTCCATCTCCTCGATCTCGGCGCCGGTAATCGCGGTCTTCCCGTCGCCGATCCCGAGCATCTTGGCGATCGCCGCAGCAGTGATCTTGTGGTCGCCGGTGATCATAGTCACCCGGATGCCCCCGGCATGGCATTCGCTTACGGCCTCGATCGCCTCTGTCCGGGGCGGATCGAGCAATCCGATCAGCCCCAGCAACACCAGATTTTTCGGCAGATCAGCCGGGCTGAGATTGCCCGCGGCGACCTCCGGGTCTTCAAGCCATGCGAAGGCGAGCACGCGCTCGCCCTGTGCCGCCAACTCGTCCGACGCCCGCTCAAAATGGCCGCGGTCGAGCGGCGCAGGCTGCCCGCCAGCCGTCGCCTGCCGATTGCAATGATCGAGGATCGCCTCGGGCGCCCCTTTGACCAGCAGAGACTGCCTGCCGGCGCCGTCTTTGTGCAGGGTCGCCATAAAGCGGTGTTCGGATTCGAACGGAATCGCATCGATCCGGGGATAGGCGGTTTGCTCGGCCTGCCGTTCGAGACCGAGCTTGTTGCCGAACGGGTACAAGGCCCCTTCGGTCGGGTCGCCCTCAACCTTCCAGGCACCCTCTTCGCGGTGGAGCTCGGCATCGTTGCACAGCATCGAGACGCGGCCCATCAGACCCAAAACGGGATCCGCTCCTGCCGGTGTCCCATCCTTCAGCACCTCGCCTTCCGGCGCGTAGCCCTGGCCAATGATTTTATAGGCCGCATCGGCGGTAACGGCCGACACCACCATCATCTCCATCAAGGTCAGCGTACCGGTCTTGTCGGAACAGATCCGCGAGACCGAGCCCAGGGTTTCGACTGCCGGAAGCCGCCGGATGATGGCATTGCGCTGGGCCATCCGCTGCACGCCGATTGCCAGCGTAACGGTGATCAGCGCCGGCAGACCTTCCGGGATGACGGAGACGGCGATGCTGACGACAGCCTGGAAGATGGCGACAAAATCCATTCCCCGGACCCATCTTCCATAAGCGAACACGATCACCGCCACGATGGCGATCACTGCAGTGATCGCATATCCAAATTTCTTGATCTGGCGCAGCAATGGGGTGTCGAGCGCGCTGACTGCAGCCATCAGCTGATTGATGCGCCCGAGCTCGGTCTTGCTCCCAGTGGCGACGACTATTCCGGTCCCGCGCCCCGACGACACCAAAGTTCCGGAGAACGCCATGCCTTCGCGATCTCCGACTGTCGCCTTCGCCGCCACAGCATCGGTGGTCTTATCTATCGGTACCGATTCCCCCGTTAGCGCGGCTTCTTCGGTGCGGAGGTTCTTTACCTCGACGAGGCGCAGGTCGGCGGGGATGCGGTCGCCCGACTCGAGCAACACAACATCACCGGGCACCAGCTCCTCGGCCGGGACCAGGCGGGTCTCGCGGCCGCGGATCGTC
>JAFASL010000632.1 GCA_019244535.1 Alphaproteobacteria bacterium | reverse complement strand
CTCGCGCATTCGCGCGGTCATCGATCGGAGCGAGGTGCCGGCCGCAATACCCAGCTGGAACCTGCCCCCAGGCGCCTGGCTCGCGCCCGGATTCATCGATATCCAGGTGAATGGCGGAGGCGACGTCTTGTTTAACGACGACCCGAGTCCCCGCGGGATTGCCGCGATCGCAGCTGCGCACCGGCGGTTCGGCACGACCGCTCTGTTGCCGACACTGCTCAGCGACACGCCGGAAAAGATGCGCGCCGCGCGCACCGCCGTCGAGGCGATCGCGGGCATCAATTCGAGCGTCATCGGAATTCATTATGAAGGGCCATTTCTGTCCCCAGACAAGGCTGGAGCGCATGACGCGCGCATGCTCCGCACCGGGACTTCTGGGGACGTCGAGCTGCTGGCGCCGCTGCGCGGTGGCGTGACGCTTGTAACATTGGCTCCCGAACAAGTGCCGACAGGCTTTGTTGCGCAGCTAGCGGGCGCAGGAGTGCGGGTGTCGCTCGGCCATTCGATGGCGAGTTATGAGCAAACCCGAGCCGCGCTCCGCGAAGGGCTCACCGGCTTTACGCATCTGTTCAACGCGATGCGGCCATTGGCCAGCCGTGACCCGGGACCGATTGCCGCCGCGCTCGAGGAACCAGCCGCCTTCTTTGGAATGATTGTCGACGGCGAGCATGTAGCTCCCGCGATGCTACGGCTCGCGTTGCGCGGCGCCGCCAGACCGATGCTGGTAACTGACGCGATGCCGCCTGTGGGGGGCGGCTGCACGAGCTTCCAGCTATGCGGTCAGGACATCACAGTTGGCGGCGGGCGGTGCATGACGGCCGGCGGCACCCTCGCCGGCTCGGTTCTGGACATGGCGAGCGCTGTCCGAAACTGCGTGCGCCTGCTCGACATGCCGCTTGTTCAGGCATTGTCTCTCGCGTCTGTCAATCCGGCGGCGTTCCTGGGCATCGACAATTGGCTCGGTCACTTGAGGCCCGGCTATCGCGCCGATATGGTCGCCCTCGACCCCGCGACGGTCGGCGTAACCGCCGCCTGGGTTGCCGGGGAGCTGTGCGCGACCGCGTGACAGGCGGCCATATGGCCGCGCACGGGAAAACGGGGCTCGGGTACGGCAAACCGACACTCCGCCATCCGGAGGGGACAGCGCGGCGCGAAGCTGCAGCCCTGCGGCAAGCGGCGCATATCGGGCGGGCTGCCGGCGATCGCGTCGATGTCGCGGTCGCGGCTTTGGCCGTGCACGGTGGAAGCAAGAAGGCCCGCGGTATAAGGATGGGCGGGCGCGTTCAGGATCTGGCCGACGGGCCCGCTCTCAACGATGCGGCCGGCATACATGACGGCGACGGTATCGGCGATTTCGGCGGCGACGCCGAGATCATGGGTGACGAAAATCATTCCCATTCCCAGCTCGCGCTGCAATCGGCGCAACAGGATCAGGACTTGCACCTGCACGGTTGCATCGAGCGCGGTCGTCGGCTCGTCAGCCAATAGGAGGCGGGGACTGCACGACAGCGCCATCGCAATCATAACACGCTGACGGAGACCTCCCGACAGCTCGTGCGGGTACGCGTCGAGCCGACGGGCGGCAGACGGGATCCGGACCATCTCCAAAAGCTCCAACGCTCGTCTTCGCGCCGCCTCCCGGCCACAACCGGTATGGCGGCGTATGGTCTCGCCAATCTGCTGGCCGACTGTGTAGACCGGGTCGAGCGCGGTCATCGGCTCTTGAAAAATCATCGCCACCAGACCGCCGCGCAAGTCGCGCAACGCGCGGCGCGGCATCCCGAGCACATTCTGGCCCTCGACAGTGACGCTCCCCCTAATCTGCGTGCGCCGCGCCGGCAGCAGACGCATCAGCGCGCGCAAGGTCACACTCTTGCCTGAACCAGATTCACCGAGGATGCACAGCACCTCTCCGGGCCGGACCGTGAAGCCGACCCCGTTGACGGCATAGACTGTCGCCTCGCGGGTCACAAACCGCACATAAAGGTCGCGCACCTCGGCCAACGGCATCTCAGGCGCTCGCCGCCAGGCTGTGGCCCGAATGGGCTTCTTGCATGTGGCAGGCCGCGACATGCGATTGGGGACCCTGCAGGGGTCCGAGCATCGGGTCGGCGGTCTCGCACACCATCTCCGCGAACGGACAACGCGTGCGGAACCGGCATCCCGAGGGCGGCTCAATCGGGTTTGGCGGATCGCCAGAGATTGGAGGTAGCTCGATGCGGCGCGCCGGGTCCATCGAGGGCCGCGAGGCGAGCAGTGCTCGCGTGTAGGGGTGCAGGGGACGCTCGAAAATTGCGTCGATCGGGCCGAACTCAACGATGCGGCCGAGATACATCACCAATACGCGGTCGCTGATGTATCGGACGACGTTCAAATCATGGCTGATGAAGACATATGTCAGGTTGAGCTGGCGTTTGAGCGCCCGCAGCAGGTTGAGCACCTGGGCCTCGATCGACTTGTCGAGGGCCGAGACCGGCTCGTCGAGGATCACCATCCGCGGCCCGGTCGCCAGCGCGCGGGCGATGTTGACCCGCTGCTTCTGCCCGCCCGACAGCTCGTGCGGATAGCGCGGCCCAAATATTTCCGGGTCGAGGCCCACTTTGCCGAGCATGTCCCGGGCGACCTGGCGCGCTTCGTCTTTCCTCTTGCCTTGCACAAATGGCCCGAACGCGACGGAATCGCGGACCGGCATGCGCGGGTTCAGTGAGGAGTACGAATCCTGAAAGACAATCTGCACCTGCCGGCGCAGTGCATCGATGGGGATACCGGGAGCAACGCCGACCGGATCGCCGTCGAACACCAGCTCCCCGGCATCGGGCTTGATCAAATGCAGCATCAGCCGCGCCAGAGTCGATTTGCCGCAGCCAGACTCGCCGACAACACCCAACGTCTCGCCTTTGCCGACGCTAAACGACACGCCGTCCACCGCCTGAACCGACTTGCCGCCGCTGGCCTTCACGGGGAAATGCTTGCGCAGATCGCGTGCGATCAGCATCGGCTGCTGCGGGCCGCCGCGGTCGCGCGGATCGTAAGCAAGTGAGCTCACGCGCTACATCCGTACGTCCATCGCGGCGCGCAATCCGTCGCTGACCAGATTGCAGCAGATCGATGTGATGAAGATCGCGAGCCCGGGCAGCGCGCATACAAACGGAACGACATAGATCGATTGGCGCAATGTGCTGAGCATCAGGCCCCAATCGGGCACCGGCGGCCGCACCCCAAGGCCAAGAAAGGAGAGGCCGGAAGCCAGCAGGATGCTGACGCTGACGAGTGAGGAGGCATAGATGAAAACCGGACCCAGCACATTGCCGAGCACGTGGTAGCGGATGATTGTCGTCGTGCGCGCACCGCTAGCGCGCGCCGCCTCGATGAAATCGAGCGCACGGATCTGTGTCGTCGCAGTCTCGGCGACCCGGCACATCGGCGGAATAAATACGAGACTCAATGCCAGCATGCCATTTGCCATGCCGCCGCCCATCGCTCCGGCAATCGCCACGGCCAGCAATACGGACGGGAACGCATAGAACACGTCCATTGTGCGCATGACGGCTGTGTTGGTCCGCCCGCCAATAAAGCCGCCCGCGATGCCGAGCATGCCGCCGATCAGCGAGGCGATCAGCACCGGCACGATGCCCATCAGCAACGACACGCGCCCGCCGTAGATCAACCGCGAGAGCATGTCGCGCCCCAGTTCGTCGGTGCCGAGCGGGTGGCCGCGCCAGCCCAATGGTTTCAGCCGTCCGACGATGCTTTCCTTGTAAGGGTCGAACGGCGCAATTAGTGGCGCACAGATCGCCGCCAGCACGATCAGCAGCACAATCACGGCAAATACCAGTGTAACCGGATCGCGCCGCAGCCGATGGAACACCGACTCCCAATAACCGCGGACCTTGGTCGCCGGCGCCGCCTGCTCTTCAAGAAACGGTTCAGACCGCGTCTTGATAACACCGCCATTTCCGCGAAAGCGGGGATCCAGCGCCGCCGCCGGCACCTCGTCACCCCGGATTCCAGCTTTCGCGGGAATGACGGAGGAATAATCCGTCACGCCCGCCGGATCCTGGGGTCGATAAGCGACTGTAGCAGATCGACGACGAGGTTGGTGGTGACGAAGACCAGCGACAACACCAGGATCGTGCCCTGCAGAACCGGCACGTCGCGGTTGATGATCGCTTTACTCAGCAGGAAACCGCTGCCCGGCCAGGTAAACACGGTCTCGACCAGAATCGAGCCGCCGAGCAGATAGCCGAATTGCAGCCCCATCACCGCCATCACCTGCGGCATCGCATTCTTCAGCACATGTCGGGTCACCGCCCACTCCGACAATCCCTTAGCACGCAATGTCTGGACGAAATCCTGGTTTCGCACCTCGGCCACCGCGGCACGCGTCGTGCGGGCGAGGATGCCGATCGGGATCATTGCCAGGGTGATCACCGGCAGGACCAGGAACTGAACGTTGCTCCACTGCGCCAGATTGAACGCTGTGGACCCGCTCGGCCCCATACCGGTCGCCGGGAGCACCATGTATTCGACCGCGAACACGATCACCAGCACGATGCCAAGCCAATAATTGGGCAGGCTGACGCCGACCACTGCGGCGCCGGTGACCACACGGTCGATCCAGCGCCCGGCAAACGAGCCGGCGACGGCGCCCATCACATAACCCGTAAAAAACGCGAGCGGCACGGCAAACATCGCAAGCAGTGCTGTATTGGCCAGCGCTTCCGAAACCTCGAGAAACACCGGCCGGCGCGTCGCGATCGAGACCCCGAAATCACCGGTCACGACCCGCCCCAGCCAGATAAGGAATTGCATCGGCAAAGGCCGGTCAAAGCCGTAGGCGTGCTTGACGATCGCGATTGTCTCCGCCGTCGCATCGGGCGGCATTACGGTCTGCAGCGGGTCGCCGGGCGCGATATAGACGAGAGAGAAGCAGACGACGCTGACCCCGAACGCGATCGGGATCGCGTACACGATGCGGCGCAAGATGTAGCGGATCACGGCTCGACTGAAACCGGCGTCAGGTCCTGAAACCAGCTCTGCGCCTGCACGAAACCATGCACCTTCGGCGACATCGCCCGTGGATTGAGGTCATGCGCGACAAAGATCATGACCGCCTCGTCGTTCATGCTCTCGTTCAGCTGCGTGAGTAATTTCAGGCGTTTCTGTGTATCGAATTCGTTAAAGATCCCAGATATCAGCTTATCCATTTCGGGGTTGCTGTGATGCCCCCAATTGGCGCCCTTCGGCGCCCATTGCGGTGTCCACACATGGCGGATCAGTGCATTGAACGGATCCTGCGTCTGCCGACTGACGTTGATCGCATTGTAGTCCGAGTGCTTGTCGACACCCTCCCGGGTGACGGCTAGCAGGGCGTTCCAATCCATCGGCTCCAGCTTCACATCGAAGCCGGCTGCGTCCATCTGCGATTTCACCAGCTCGTTCATCGGCAAGGATTGCATCTGCCCGGAACCCGAGGTCGAGATCGCCAATGTCACCTTGCACGGGAGGCATTTGACTTCTTGCAGCAGCTGTTTCGCCTTCCCTGGATCATATTCGTAGATCTTCGGATGGCCGTAATAAGGCGTCGACGGCGGCAGGGTCGAATTACCCTCGAGCATCAACCCGTTCAGCATGTCCTTCATGTCGGTGCGGTTGAGCGCGTAGTTCGCAGCTTGACGCACGCGTCTGTCGGTGAAAGGGCCGTTGGCGAAATTGAGCTGATATGTCCAATTGTGCGGGTAGGCATTCGTGACGATCTGCATGCCGGCCGATTTCAGCCGGTCGATCGCGTCCGGAGATGGCGCCTCGATCCAATTGACCTGGCCCGAAAGCAAAGCTGCGGTGCGGGTCGACGCTTCCGGCATCGGCACCAGCACGAGCCGGTCCTGCTTCGGCACGCGGGCCTGGTCCCAGTAATTCTTGTTTGGCAGTAATTCCATGCGCTGGTGCGGCACCGCGCTGTCGAAGCGATAGGGGCCGGTGCCCGAAGGGCGCTGCGCATACTCCGTCCAGTTGTACTTGACCTCCTTGGCGCGGCACGGGCTGATCAGCAGCCAATAGCTCAGCTCGTAGGGCAGCAGCGAGTCGGTTACCGTAGTGTCGAAGGCGACCGTGTGCTCATCGATCTTGCTCACGCCGGCGACATTGCCGAGATAGAAATGCGCCTGGGCATATTGCGCGGCGTCGAACTCGGGCGCCTTGTCGTTGGCCGAGTGGCTGTAGTTCCACACGACGTCATCGGCCGTGAAGCCGCAGCCGTCATGCCACTTGACCCCGTCACGCAGCTTGAAAATCCAGCGCTTGTCATTGCCTTCGTCGACGTGCCACTCGGTGGCCAAGCCGGGTTTGATGTCGGTGGCTTTGCCGGCGGCGGTCTTTGATAGATCCCACAAGACCAGCGAGTCGTAAAGGTTGTAGCCGACAAAGCGGTAGCCTTCGAATCCCTGGTCGGGATTGCCGGTCGTGATTGGCAGGTCCCCCGCCGTCATGCCGACGACCAGCGTACCGCCGGCCTGAGCAGCCGTGCCGGCAAGGGAAATGCCAGCGCCGAGCGCGAGCGCAAAAAAGGAGCGCAACTGATTGGCTTTTGCCACCTTCACCCCCGACGCGATCTCTTTGCCGCTGAGTCGTCCGCGCCGTTCGCGGCGATACGGCGCGATGGGCTGGTGCGCCATAACTTTACGGCACCACGCTGATCGGCGTCAAATCCTGGAACCAGTTTTGCGCCTGCACAAAGCCCTGCACCTTGGGGGACATCGCGCGCGGATTGAGATCGTGCACGACGAAGATCATGACCGCCTCGCGGCCTTCGAATTCGTGGAGCTGCGTCAGCAGGTTGAGCCGCTTCTCTTCGTCGAACTCGTCGAAGATTTCGCCGATCAGCCGCTCGGACTCGGGGTCCTCGTAATGCCCCCAATTGGAGCCGGCGGGCGCCCAATACGCCTTGCCGACGAGTTTGATGATCGCATTGACTGGGTCTAGGAGGCCGCGCGAGAAATTCAGCCCGTCATAGTTCGGGTTCTTGTCGACGCCGCCACGGTAAATGTCTAGCAACGTGTTCCAGTCCATCGCCTGCAGGCTGACCTCAAAGCCGGCATCCTCAAGCTGTGCCTTGACAAGCTCGTTCATCGGCAAAGGCTGCATCTGGCCGGAGCCCGAAGTCGATATGCCGAACGTCACTCTGCACGGCAGGCAATTGGCATCCTTAAGCAAGGCCCGCGCTTTCGCCGGGTCATGATCGTATGTCGGCGGGTGCCCGTAATAGGGCAGGCTCGGCGGCACCACGTCGTGTTCCGGGATCGCCGTGCCGCCCAGCAAATCGACGACGTCCTGCCGATTGATCGCGTAATTGGCTGCCTGGCGCACCCGCAGATCCTTGAATGGCCCGCGCGCGAAATTGAGCATATACGGCCAGTCGTGCGGATAGATATTGGTGACAGTGCGCATGCCCTCCGATTTGAGCCGTGGGATCGCGTCCG
>JAFASL010000482.1 GCA_019244535.1 Alphaproteobacteria bacterium | reverse complement strand
GCGGCACCGCGCGCCCCTCGACCACTTCGCGGTTGATGACGATCTCGCTGACGCCGGTGAGGCCGGGCAGCTCGAACATCGGATCGAGCAGGATGGCTTCCATGATCGAGCGCAAGCCGCGCGCGCCGGTCTTGCGCAGGATCGCCTTGTGGGCGATGGCCTTGAGCGCCTCCTCGTTCAATTCGAGGCGGACATCCTCCATTTCGAACAGCCGCTGGTATTGCTTTACGAGAGCGTTCTTCGGTTTCGTCAGGATATCGACCAGCACGGCCTCGTCCAGGTCGTCGAGAGTCGCGACGACAGGCAACCGGCCGACGAACTCAGGGATCAGCCCGAATTTCAGGAGATCCTCGGGTTCGAGGTCCTTGAGAATCTCCCCGGTCTTGCGTTCCTCGGGCCCTCGCACTTCGGCTCCAAAACCAATCGATGTGCCTTGCCGACGTTGCGCGATGATCTTTTCGAGCCCAGCAAAGGCGCCGCCGCACACGAAGAGGATGTTGGTCGTATCGACCTGCAAGAATTCTTGTTGCGGATGCTTGCGCCCGCCTTGCGGCGGCACCGAAGCTATGGTCCCCTCCATGATCTTCAGGAGGGCCTGCTGGACGCCCTCGCCTGACACGTCGCGGGTGATGGACGGATTGTCCGATTTACGCGAGATCTTGTCGACCTCGTCGATATAAACGATCCCGCGCTGGGCCCGCTCGACGTTGTAGTCGGCGGCCTGCAACAGCTTCAAAATTATATTCTCGACGTCCTCGCCGACATAGCCGGCCTCGGTCAATGTCGTCGCATCGGCCATCGTGAACGGGACGTCGATGATCCGCGCCAGGGTCTGGGCAAGCAATGTCTTGCCCGATCCCGTCGGCCCAACCAGCAAAATGTTGGACTTTGCGAGCTCGACGTCGTTGTTCTTTGCGCCGTGTGCAAGCCGCTTGTAGTGGTTGTGCACGGCGACCGACAGGACGCGCTTGGCGTGGTCCTGGCCGATCACGTAATCGTCGAGCACTTTGCATATGTCGCGCGGCCCAGGGACCCCATCACGCGACTTGACCAGGGTCGTCTTGTGTTCCTCGCGGATGATGTCCATGCAGAGCTCGACGCATTCATCGCAGATGAACACAGTCGGGCCGGCGATCAGCTTTCGGACCTCATGCTGGCTCTTGCCGCAGAACGAGCAGTAGAGGGTATTCTTAGAGTCGCTGCCGCTGGATTTGGTCATCACCACTCCGTCACCGGCCGGAACAATTCATTGCTCCGGCCGTTCGGCCTCAACCGGAAGGAGGCAGGCGCTATAGCCGCCCGCTTCCGGTGCCCAAGTATATGTGCTCTCGACGGATCAACAACCACTTAATCACGGCGGGTTCTACCGCCAGAACCGTCAAGGGCTCGCCCTGTTGCTATTTGAACCCTTTTTCGGGTTCGTCGCGGCCCGGCCGGTTTTCGACCACCTCATCGATCAGGCCGAACTCTTTCGCCTCTATCGGGGATAGGAATTTGTCGCGTTCCAGCGCCGTCTGGATCGCTTCGAGCGGCTGGCCGGTGTGGCGGACATAGATTTCGTTGAGGCGCGCGCGCAATGCCAAGATCTCGCGTGCCTGGATCTCGATGTCGGTCGCTTGCCCTTGGGCGCCACCCGAGGGTTGATGAATCATAATCCGCGAATTGGGCAGCGAGAACCGCTTGCCCTTGGCGCCAGCGCACAATAGCAGCGAGCCGGCGGAAGCGGCCTGGCCGATGCAAACCGTCGAGACAGGAGAGCGAATGTACTGCATCGTGTCGTACATGGCCAGGCTGGAGGTCACTACCCCACCTGGCGAATTGATATAGAAGGCGATGTCCTTGTTCGGGTTTTCCGCCTCCAGAAACAGCAGCTGAGCGCAGATCAAGCTGGAGACGGCATCGTGGATCGGGCCGACCAGAAAAATGATCCGCTCCTTGAGCAGACGCGAGTAGATGTCGTAGGCGCGTTCACCGCGGTTGGTCTGCTCGACCACCATTGGCACCAGATTGTTCATATACTGTTCGAAATAGTCGGACATTGCTGCCTCCTCGGCACTCCAGCGCCGGCGGCCCCGGCGGGATTCGTCACATTAATCCGATGCCGTCGCCTCAGGTTCCGATCCGCTGTCTTCCGGCTCATTCGCGTCGGGATCAGGAAGGGCTAGCAGGTCTTGCGGGCTGATCTTGCGTTCTTCAACCTTGGCCAGCTCGATAATGAAGTCGACGACCTTGTCCTCAAAAATCGGGGCCCGCAAATTTGCGACCGCCTCAGGATTTTGCCGGTAAAAGTCCAGGACCTGACGCTCGTATCCGGGGTGCCGCCGCGCTTCACGGGTGATCGCCTGGTTCAGCTCGTCCTGGGTCACAGTGATATTGTTGCTGCGCCCGACTTCGGCAAGAAGCAGCCCAAGCCTCACCCGGCGTTCGGCGATTCTCCGGTAATCGGCTTTCAAGGCCTGCTCGCCTTCTTTTATATCGGGTTGCCGATCGCCGGCTGGCGTGTCGCCAGGTCCGCTCCCTTCATCCGCTTTTGTCGCGACGGCGGCAGGTTCGCCGCTCGAGGCATCCGTCGAAGCGGCCTCCTCGCCCGGGGCCGAGGTCGGCTCCGCAGTTGCCTCTGTCGATTGAGCGGCTCTCTCCTTCTCGGCCTCGTGTTGGCGCCAGATGTTGTCGAATTCCAGCTCGACCATGCCCGGCGGGACCGCGAAATCGTAACTCTGCGCCAGCTTATCCAGCAGCGACCGCTTCAGGCGCAGACGCGATGCGGCTCCGTAATCGCGCTGCATCTGCTGCCTCACTTCCTCGCGCAGTTCGGCGAGGTTCTCAAGGCCGACTGCCTTGCCAAGTTCGTCATCGATGACCACCGGCAGGCGTTGGCGGACCTCTTTGACATCGACCTCGAACACCGCTTCCTTACCGGCAAAATCCGGAACCCCGTAGTCTTCGGGGAAAGTGACGCGCACCGTTCGGTGCTCGCCGGCAGAGGCGCCGGTCAGCTGCTCTTCAAAGCCAGGGAGAAAGCCGCCAGCGCCCAGCAGAATCTGCCGGTCTACGCCGCCGGCTCCCGGAATCTCCCGCTCGCCGCTGCGCCCTTCGATGTCGACGACGATGATGTCGCCGCTCTCTGCAGGACGCTCGGCAATCTCGGTCTTGCGTTGCTGTTCGGCCATGCGTTCGATCGCACGGTCGACATCCTCATTGGGCACTTCGACAACCAGCCGCTCAATATCGAGATCGGCAAAGCTCGGCTCCGGGATGTCCGGCAATACCTCCAGCGACATCTTGTATTCGAGATCGGTGCCCTCGCTGAACGAGACGATGTCGACCTTCGGCGGCAACGCGGGCCGCAAATTGTGCTCACGGATCGCCTCGGCGGAAGTCCCCTGCAGCGTGTTCTCCAGAACCTCGCCGAGCACCGAAGTTCCAAACCGCTGCCGCAAGATCTGCATCGGCACCTTGCCCGGACGGAAGCCGCGCAAGTGAATCGTCCGGCCGATTTCGCCGAGCCGGCTGGTGACCTTTTCCTCGAGCTCACCGGCCGGGACGACAACGCGGAATTCGCGTTTTAACCCTTCGGCGTTGGTTTCGGTTATTTGCATGAGCGAGAGCCCGTGGTTCCTATCAAGATTTCAGAGATCGTGGTGCGGGCGGGGGGATTTGAACCCCCACGATTTCCATCGCTGGAACCTAAATCCAGTGCGTCTGCCAATTCCGCCACGCCCGCCGCAGCAGCTGCCGGAGCGGCTGTTCCAATCCGTCCGCGCGCTCAGCTTTTAGCACAACCACCGACATCAACATAGAACGCCGACCCTGGCTCGATCAGCCGGCGCGCGCCAGATTGCGCA
>JAFASL010000407.1 GCA_019244535.1 Alphaproteobacteria bacterium | reverse complement strand
GAGTGTTAGGTCCAGTGTAGTGCGTGTCCTATACGATAAATACGAATATTTTAAAGACATTGGTTGATTTTCGGTTGGTTTACGAACTTAGGAAAAAATTCATTTTTTTCATTGAAACGGGAAACATTCCGTTCGACCGCGCGAACTTAACCGGGTCCATCAGGATTCAGGTGACTGAGATCTCCCTCTATGGATATCGACGCTAGCGCAACAGCCTCGCGGGAACCGGTAGCCTCCCGGGACACCGCGCTCGCTTGCTTCGTGCAGTTGGGGTTGCAGAACGGCCTCGATCCGGCAGCCGCAAACCACTCGCCCGAAGTGCCCGACAGTGACAGCCTGCCGATGTCGCGCCTCATCGAGCTTGCGGGCGAACTCGGATGCGTGGCCGAGCACACCCGAGCCGATTGGCAGAGTCTGCAATCGATCGGGTTTGCCGATCCGATCCTTGTTTTCCTCAGAAACACCAATGTCGTCATCTTGACGGGGGGCGGTCGCGAAGGGACCGAAGAGGTCGCCGTCTGGGACCCGCTCCACCGCGACAGCGAGGTTCTCTATGTGCCGCGTCAAGAGTTCGAGCGGGCGTGGAGCGGTGATCTGCTGAAGCTGACGCTGCGCTCGTCCAGCACCCCTGCGCCGGCACCGCATCGTGCAGCCGCAGCCGCGGAACAGGGGCCCGATCATGGCCAGCACCAACCTTCCGACAGTGGGCGCAGGCCGTTGTCAGTGGTGCGCCGTTGTCTTTTTGCGCTGCCAATCCTGGCGACAGTGGGTGTCGGCGTGTTCCTGTTCCGCCCGTCAGCCGAAGATTCCGTTCCCGCCAGCTTATCTGCCGGCGGGACTGCCGAGCGCACCAACGCAGATGCAGTGCCAGAGGCTCGCGCGGCAGGCCGCTCTTCGGAGCAGCAGCCAGCGCGCGCAGCGGCAGCATCGGCTGCACCAAAGCCAGATGTTTCGCCAAGCGCGGTTGCAGCCGCAGCACCAACCCTTTCAGACGGACATGCGTTGGGCGAAGCGAAGGGAACCGCCGCAGTGTCGTCGGAACCGGCCCCGGCTGGCCAAGTGCGCGCTTTGGAGACCCTACCCGCCGCACCGATGCCAGTGATCCCGCCGGCATCCCGCGAGGCTAAGTCGGAAACTGACGCAAATGCTTCGACCGCCGCTCCGATCATGCCGCCCGTCAATGCGATGCTGACGCCAGCAGATATTTCGACGCTGCTGACGCTCGGCGATAAATCATTCAGTTCGGGCGATGTCGCATCGGCTCGGCTTTATTATGGACGCGCCGCCAATGCCGGAGACGGACAGGCGGCCTTGAGATTGGGCGAGACCTTCGACCCGGTGTTTCTAGAACACGCCCATTTGCGCAGTGCGCGTGGCGATTTGACCACAGCCCTGTCTTGGTACCGGCGGGCCCGCGATTTGGGCATTGGCGAGGCCGAGGTACTGCTCAACAGTCTTGAAGCCAAATAAGGATAGCAAACGCCGATGCTGCGATCGATCACTGCAATTGTGGCAGTCGCCTTTCCAATATTCTCCGCGGTGTTGCCGACCCCTGATGCCGTCGCCGCACGCGCCACAGTTCCCGCTTCGGATCCGAGCGATGTCAATAAAGGGGTTGTCGAATTGGAGACCGCTGGATCGGCCGGGATCACGGTGAGGATGGCTGAGGACCTGGCGAGCGTCATCAATGACGGTGCGACGCGGCGCATCGTCCCCGTTGTCGGAACGGGCGCTCTCGCCAATCTGAGCGATCTGAAACGGCTGCGCGGGATCGACATGGCGGTCCTCCAGGTCGATGTGCTCGACTATGCGAAGGAGCAGGGGCCGTTTCCAGGCATCGAGGGCTCGATAAGCTATATCGCCAAGCTCCATAACGAGGAATTTCACCTGCTGGCGCGCCCCGAGATCCAAAGCGTCGCCGACCTCACCAACAAAACAGTAAACGTCGATCTGCGCGACAGTGGAACCGCCATAACGGCGAGCCGGCTGTTCGGGATCCTCAAGCTGCCCGTGGTGATGACAAACGAGCGCCAGGAAGTAGCGCTCGAGAAACTAAAGAGGGGCGAGCTTGCCGCAATGGCGTTCGTAGCTGGCAAGCCTGCCCCGCTCTTCCACGATCTCAAAGCAGACAGCGGCCTCCATTTTCTCGCGGTGCCGTTCAGCTCCGCCGCCGCGGCCTACGTGCCGACGCAGCTTACCGCCGCCGATTATCCCGGCCTTGTAGCGCAGGATAAGCCGGTCGATACCGTCGCTGTCGGCATTGCGCTGGTCGCCGCCAATCTAGAGCAAATTCCGGAGCGTTATCGCAATGTCGCCAATTTCGTCGACGCCTTTTTCACCGGCTTTCAGTCGCTGCTCGAACCGGGCCACCATCCGAAATGGCAGGAAGTAAACATCACGACAGAGCTCCCGGGCTGGCGGCGCTACCCACCTGCCGAGCAGTGGCTGCGGCGCAACATGGAAGTGGCCCGGCCGCCCAGTCCCGACGATCTGAAAACAATGTTCGCGCAATATATCGACGAGCGCCGCCGTGCAACGGGCGGTGCTCCAATGACCGAACGGGAAAAGGAAGATCTCTTCCAACAATACCACCGCTGGGAAAGTGATCAGTCCCGCTAGGCGCAAGGCATCCGATGGAGAGTTTTATGAAACAACCGCGAGTTCGCGCGCCTGGTAGCACTGTGATTGCGGTCCCACGGGTCGGCGCAGAGCGCCGCCCGAGGACCGGCTCCCCGAAGCAATCTCGGGCCACTCTGCGCAACTTAGATCGGAATTGCTTCGTCACACGCGCCGCTCCCCGCAACAACATTGCGCCACGCTGGTCGAAGTCTGCCTGGGTCTTTGCTCTTTGCGTTAGTTTTATCGTCTTTAGCCACGCGGCCGCCGCGGAGCAAGCTCCCAAACGCGGCGGTACGCTGGTGTTCTCGGTCGATGCGGAGCCCCCCAACTACGACTGTCATGCCAACTTCTCCTTCGTATTCATCCACCCGGTCATTCCCCACTACTCGACATTGCTCAAGTTCGACACCGCAAATTACCCTCAGATCGTAGGCGATCTGGCTGAATCGTGGAGCGTCTCCGCCGACAGGCGAACATACACTTTCAAGCTGCGCCGCAATGTGCTGTTTCACGACGGGTCGTCTCTCACCTCCGCAGATGTGAAGGCGAGCTACGAGCGCATCATCCATCCGCCGGAGGGCGTCCTTTCGGTGCGTCAGGCCGACTACGCGGCGATCACCGGTATCGACACCCCGGATTCCGCCACGGTGGTATTTCATCTGCAATGGCCCGACGCGGCTATGCTGGCCAATTTCGCCTCTCCATGGAATTGCATCTACAGCGCTGCAAAGCTCAAGGAGGACCCGCTGTTTCCAAAGACGCACGTATTGGGGACGGGACCTTTCACGTTTGTAGAGCATGTCAAGAAAGATCACTGGACCGGGAGGCGCTGGGACAAATACTTCATTGCCGGCAAGCCCTATCTCGACGGCTACCGTGCGGATTTCATCGCCGGCGAGGCGGCGGTGAAGGCGATGGAGAGCGGCCGCATCATGGCCCAGTTCCGCAGTTTTACCCCGACAGAGCGCGACGCGATGGTTGAGACCGCCGGGGACCGCGTTGTGGTGCGGGAAAGCCCATGGATCACATACCTGGCCCTGGTCTTTAACGTGCAGCATCCGCCCTTTGACGATGCGCGGGTCCGACGCGCCCTATCCCTCGCGATCGACCGATGGCACGGGGCGGAAACGCTCGCCGACACCACTTTCCTGAAATATGTCGGCGGTCTGATGCGACCGGGAACGGCGATGAGCATCCCGGAGGCGGAGCTCGTGACGATCCCAGGCTTCTCACGCGACATCACGGCCGCGCGCACCGAGGCTCGGCGCCTGCTGGAGGAGGCGGGGGTGCCCGGCCTGGCGGTCGCGCTGACCAATCGCAATGATGTTCCGATTCCTTATGGTCCCGCCGGCGACTTCGTAATGGCTGCGTGGCGCGAGATCGGCGTGCAGGTGACGCAGGAGATGTTGAACACCAAGGACTGGCAGACCGCTCTCGAAACCGGCCGGTTTGCCGTCGCCACCGACCTGGCGGCGGATTATTTCGATGATCCGACAATTCAGCTGGCGCGATACGTCTCGCGCGATCTGTCGCCGATCAATCACTCGGGCTCGACCGATCGTTATCTCGATGCGCTCTATATCGGGCAGGCAATCAGCACGGACGTGCGGCAGCGCGCCAACATCGTGCGAGATTTCGAGCGGCACGCCCTCACCGAGGCGTTTACGGTGCCGCTGCTGTGGTGGAACCGCATTATCGTGACTGCGGAGAAACTCAAAGGCTGGAACGTGTCGCCCAGTCACTACATCGGCCAAGACCTTGCCGACGTCTGGCTGCAAAATTGAAGCAGCCGCGTTGCTGCTCAAAAACAAATTTGAATAGGCTACTGAATGACTGCAGTTCCATTCGCAATTCGCGTGCCCCGCCAACGCTGGCTGCAGTTGATCCTAGGCATCGTCTGCATGGCGATGATCGCCAACCTGCAGTATGGTTGGACCCTGTTCGTCAACCCCATTGACGCCAAATACCACTGGGGCCGCGCGGCAATACAAGTAGCCTTCACAATATTTGTGCTCACCGAAACCTGGCTCGTGCCGGTCGAGGGATGGTTCGTGGACCGGTATGGACCCAGGGTGGTGGTTCTGTTCGGCGGCGTGCTTGTCGGCCTCGCCTGGATGATGAATTCGGCCGCCAGCTCGCTGGCCATGCTCTTTGCGGCTGCTGCGGTCGGCGGCATCGGCGCGGGAGCGGTTTACGGGACCTGCATCGGCAACGCGCTGAAGTGGTTTTCGGATTTGCGCGGGCTTGCCGCCGGCCTGACTGCGGCGGGTTTCGGCGCCGGGTCGGCCTTAACGGTCATCCCGATCCAGGGCATGATCGCCGCGGGTGGCTACGAAGCGGCGTTTCTGCATTTTGGCCTCGGCCAAGGCATTATCGTCTGCGCCATCTCCTGGTTTCTGCGGGCGCCTCGCGCGGGGGAAGTCGATGTCGAGAGGCCTCTGGTAGGTCAGCAGGCCACACGACACTATACGCCGCTCGAGATGCTTTGCTCGCCGATCTTCTGGATCATGTACCTGATGTTCGTGCTCGTCGGCGCGGGCGGCTTGATGGCAACGGCGCAACTCGCCCCCATAGCCAAGGATTTCAACGTCGATACCGTGCCGGTCAGTCTTCTGGGCATTACACTGCCCGCGCTGACCTTCGCATTGTCGCTCGACAGAATTCTCAATGGCGTCACGCGACCGTTTTTTGGTTGGGTGTCCGATAAGCTCGGCCGCGAGAACACGATGTTTATCGCCTTCAGTCTCGAAGCATTGGGTATTTGGCTACTGAGCATGTTCGGTGAAACCCCTGTGACATTCGTCTTGCTCAGCGGTCTCGTCTTTTTCGCATGGGGAGAAATCTACAGCCTCTTTCCGTCCACCTGCACGGATGCCTACGGCACCAAGTACGCCACGACAAATGCAGGATTGCTCTATACCGCCAAGGGCACCGCGGCGTTGCTCGTGCCTTGGGGCAACGTGCTGACGTCAATGACCGGGAATTGGCACGCCGTGTTCACAATTGCGGTGATAATGAACCTAGCGGCCGCGCTGCTCGCGATTTTCGTATTGAAACCGCTGCGGTCGGAACATCATACACGGCATAATAGCCATACCGCGCACTGAAATGGCTAGTCAGCAAGACTTTAACATTCCTTCAACACGTTTGTGATGGAATTGAACAACAACGATAACCCATCCTGCGATCACACAATGTGGAACATCTCCTCGAACGACGTCGAGCACGCGAAAGAGTCGATCAAGCTGCGCCGAGCCGAAGTCGAGGCGCGGTATGCAGAGGAGAAGGAGGCACTTGATGCCGAGTTCGCCATGATCGAGACATTGGAGCGCGCAGCGTCGGAGTTTTCGCTGAAACTCAACCGGGAACAGATCCAGGCTGTGCCGGAAACCGCGACGCCGGCCGAAACTGCGATCAGTGAAGGCAGCGAAGAGAAGGCCCCCTCGCGCTGGCGGCTGCATCTCGGCAACCGGCCGTTGGATCTGGATGGCTCAATCGGTAACACTCCGACGGTTTCGCGGTAAACGCGGGTTATGACGGGCGGCACTTAAACTGCGTGTCAGCGCAGGGACTTTTCGGGTCAAACTGCCCGTCCTTTCATTGTCATTGCAGGGTGCATCGCAGCGATTCGAATCGCTGAATGCCAGGCTGGATTTTATCGAACCAATAGGCTGACCCGAGGGCAATCTCGGGCCTCGAGGATGATATCGAATGGACGACATACTCGGGCGGGTCTTGGCGGTGTCGGGTTCGCAGATGAGCGCGGAGGTCACCGCCGACCGGTTTGCCGAGGCTTCCATCCGCATCGGCTCGATGATCAAAGTGCGAAGCGCCGATCTCGATGTCGTCGGGGCGATCAGCGCAGCTGAGCTCGATTCTACGGCGCGTATTCATCTGAACGTCGACCTGCTGGGTGAGATCAGCCCCTCGGAGGAGGGGCTGGCCCAGTTCCATCGCGGCGTTTCGTGCTACCCCATTCCGGGTTCGCCGGTCAGAGCCGCGACGTCTGCCGATTTGACAACGGTGTACACCCGGCCGGCAACCTCTAACGTCAGTGTCGGGAGCCTCTACCACGACGTGGGCCGGCCGGCCTTTGTGCTTATCGACGAGCTCTTGGCGAAGAATTTTGCCGTGCTGGGAGCCACGGGCTCGGGAAAGTCCTGCGCCGTTACGCTGATGTTGTCGGCTGTTCTGGCTGACCACCCGAACGCGCACATCATCGTGCTGGACCCTCACAACGAATACGCCAACGCCTTCGGCGAGCGCGCCGAACTCTTCAACGTCGACAATCTCTTGCTGCCTCTCTGGCTATTGGACTTCGAAGAGGCGGTCGGCGTGCTGGTGCGCGGCGGAACCGTCCAGGACCAGGAAACTCAAGCCATCATCCTGAAGGATGCGATAATCCGCGCGCGCCGCCGCCATTGGAGCGACGCAACGACATCGATCACCGTCGATGCGCCCCTGCCCTTCGCAGCCGCCGATCTTCTGCGCTTCATCGACGAGGCGATGGGCAAGCTCGACAATCCCAATACATCGGCGCCCTACCTGCGGCTCAGAACCCGCCTGGAATCGTTGCGAACCGACCGGCGATACGCGTTTCTGTTCTCCGACTCGGTCGCCATCCGCGATACGCTGTCACGGATCGTAGGCCGTCTGCTGCGGATTCCGGTGGACGGCAAACCGCTCACGATCATCGATTTGTCCGGCGTACCGTCGGAGATTACCGACGTCGTCGTATCTCTGGTATGTAGGCTCACCTTCAATTTTGCCCTCTGGTCGGACCGCCAGCGGCTGCCACCAATCCTCCTCGTGTGCGAAGAGGCGCACCGCTATGTCCCCGCGTCCGAGCCGATCGGTTTTGGCGCGACCTCTCGAGCGATTACCCGCATCGCCCGGGAAGGGCGGAAATATGGCGTATCTCTCGCCTTGATCTCGCAAACGCCGTCGGAACTCTCGGGTCAGGTGCTGTCCCAGTGCGGCACGGTTTTCGCGATGCGGCTGGGACATTACCTGGATCAAACGCTCACGAGCACGGCATGGCCCGATGCAGCGCGCGGCATGCTCGAGGCACTACCCACGTTGCGGACGCAGGAGGCGATCGCCTTTGGGGAAGGCGTCCCGTTGCCGGTGCGCATCCGCTTCGATGATTTGCCGCCCGAGCGCCGCCCGCGCAGCGAGAGCGCCAAATTTTCCAGATCCTGGCAGAATGACTCCGGAAACGACGAACTCCTGGACGAGGGCATCCGGTGCTGGCGCGAGCAGCGGCGCAAGCTCATCGTAAGATAGCCGTGTAGAGAGGCAGCGGTAGCGAAGTCACTCGAGAACGCGGTTAAGGAAGGCGTCCATCCTCGCCATCGCGGATTTCGACAGATCGTTTGGAAACAGCGTAAAGCCGTGCGCACCGCCGGGATAGACCGCCAGCTCGGCCTTGTTGCCGGCGGCGACCCAGCGCGCATGCATGAATAAAGTATCGTCGAGCAGCGCATCCTTGGTCCCGACGCTGAAGAGCGCCGGGCACAAGCCCTTGAGATCGGCGTAGAGCGGCGAGATGTCGGGCACACGCCGATCGGTGACCGTCGGTAGAAACGCGTTGTAGAATTGCTGCATGTCGATCGTCCTCAGCACAAGCCGCGTGTTGCCGAACAGACGCTGGCTCGGTGTCAGGCTGAGATCGAAGGCGCCGTAAACGATGTTGGCGCCGCGGAACCCTGCATAACCGTGCCGGTCTCGCATGCGTAGGATGGTGACCGCGGTCAGATGTCCGCCGGCCGACTCGCCGCCGATCGTCAGAAGGTCGGTGCCGAACTCGCTTTTGGCGTTCCGCACGAGCCAAGCCGCGGCGGCCTCACAATCGTCGGGACCGGCAGGGTAAGGGTGCTCCGGTGCTAGCCGATACTCCACGCTGACGACCGCCTGGCCGGTATTGTCGGCGATCCGCTCGAGCATCGGATCCTGCATGTCCGCGCCGCCGATCACCCAGCCGCCACCGTGCAGATGCAGGTAGACCCCGCGGGGCTGCGCGGGCGCGATCACGCGCAATGGGA
>JAFASL010000290.1 GCA_019244535.1 Alphaproteobacteria bacterium | reverse complement strand
GTCGCGCCCAAACGACCCCGTGAGCATCGTCGCGTTTCAGGGGAACTTCTCACAGTTCGCCGGAGACGGCAGTTACACCTTCGACGCCACCCTTTTCATCCCGCCCGACCCCACCGGCCGGACGGTTGCAAGCGTGCAATTCGAGCAGTTCAACCAGCTGGTGGATAACAGCTTTAACGGGTTCCTGCATCTCGACTTTTTGCAGAACGGAACCATCCGCATCGACGACCGGCCGGACACCGTGTTCGGCACCTTTTCGCACAACCAGCCGTTCATCGTGCAAGTGACATTGAACATCAACGCGGCGCCGACTGCGCATATCGCTTTGGCGGGTGCCGGGGCGTCGGGGCAGACGGATTATACGATCCAGACTCCCTTTATCCAGGCGGCGCGGCAGTTTGGTGCGGTTCGCCTGTGGATGGGATTTCCCTGGACTGGCCCGTTCGACGCCACCAACATCGTCGTGACGAAGGCGCAATAGATGGGCCGGTACGCGGTGTAACGGGCCGAATTCAATCTAGTCTCGCGGGTATGATCAGGTAACGGCGCGGCCGGCTGTCCGGTTGCTGCGGAGCATTTCTTGGAGCGGCGATGGCACATTCGCTCTACAACCCAAAATCGGAGCTGTTCAAGGCTTACCCCGAAATGCAGGCGCTTTCGCAAGAGGCCAACGACGTAATGGAGGGCGCCGAAGAAACGCTTTCCGAGCGCGAATTCGCCGGCTGCGACACGAGTTGGGCGAGGGCTCATCTGTACGAGGCGGAATGGCGCATCAACTGCGCCAGCGACTGCAAGGCTGCCCGGGACGCCGTCGAGCGGCTCAAGAAGGCGCTTGTTTGCACCAACCCGCCCGATGGGCTGACGCAGGATTGCGGCGGCAGTTTCGCTCCCGGCACCGACGTCTTCTTTTTAAAGCTCGACCGCTCGACAGACCAGCTTCTGGCCAGGCAGTGGCCGTGGCGCTTGCATCCGACATTTCTCGATCCGATCAATGATCCCGGGCGCATGGTTACCTACTTGCAAGATTTGTGCTGGTCGGATGTCGTGCGCTGCGGGCGGGACAACCGAAAGGAGCTCAATCTCGCAGTGTCGGTCATCGCGCGCCTGGTGCTGCAGGGCGGACAAGCCGGTTATTTGAGCGGCCCGGGTTTTGTCCCCGTGTTCGAACGCTTCGTTCGAGATTGGCAAGATCCTTTCACCGGATTTTTCGGGGTCACTTACATCATCGACAGCCACGGCAATGAAATCAGGACGACGGATCTGAGCCTGACATTTCACATGGTGCGCTATGCGCCGCATCTGGTGCGCTGGTGGCCGCAGCTCATCGATACCTTGCTCGCGATAAAGGACCAACAATATCCGCAGGGATGGCTCGAAAAAAATTCAAAGATGTCGGATCACAACAATTACGATGTGGCCGAGCTCTTCTTCCGCGGCTGGCCGTATATGCGCCCGGATCAGCGGCGTCAGGCGAGCCAAGAAGTCGCAAAGATGCTCAAATGGTGCCTCGAGTTTTCGGTGAGAGACACGGGAGAAGTCATAAATCCCGACAAGGGCGACATGGTGATGGACTCCTATTACTTTGCGGCGGCATTCCTCGACACGATCGGCTACTTTGACACGAGCAGGCGCTTCTGGGCCGGTAAGGGACAGCTGCCGGCCGATACGGAACCGTTGCGCAAAGCGATGATCGCCCAGCTCGCCCGCTTCAATTCTGATCTGACCGTTGTGGACGACACGCGCGAGCGTCTCGGTGCGGGCCCGCGGCCGTGGTCGAACGCCATCCTATAGGGCTGGTTATCGTCCTACGGCCGCAGACACGAAACGGCACCGCTCAAATTGCCATAATCGCGTGCTAATTGGAGCCGATCCGGGCGCGTGAAGTGAAACGGGACGTGACGACCCTTCCTGCAACTTTCGGCCAGACTCATCTCGGCCTAACGCACAGACAACTGTTTCGGGAATTTCGACCTGTTCTTGCCCTGTAAAAACAGGCGGATCAGGTGAGCCTACTCAACGAGCAGTTGTCGTGGCCCGGCTACCAGTGGGCGGGTAAATGCAGGCCGCGCGTAGGAACTCTCAAGGAGCAGAAGCGATGACCCGCACGATAACGCACCAACCCGATCCCGATCTCGACCTCGTGCTGGAGCGCGTTGTCGACGTGCCGCCAAACCTGGTCTGGGCCGCCTGGACGAGGCCGGAATACTTGAAGAAATGGTTCACGCCCGCGCCATGGCAGACCGTCGATTGCGAGGTCGACCTGCACCCCGGCGGCATCTTTCGCTTTGTGATGCGCTCGCCGGAGGGCCAGGAATTTCCGAATGTCGGCTGCTATCTCGAAGTGATCGAGAACGAAAAACTCGTCTGGACTGCCGCGCTCAAACCCGGCTACCGCCCGCAGACCGCGACGGGGAATCTGCCTTTACTGCGGTGATCCTGCTCGAACCGCACGGCGCCGGCACGAAATACACCGCGATTGCGATCCACGGCGACAGAGACGGCGCTCAAAAGCACGCGAAGATGGGCTTCCACGACGGTTGGGGCAAGGCGCTCGACCAGCTCGTCAGGCTCGCGAAGACAATGTGAGCAGGCGGCCGCGAGGGGATCAGCCGGACGCGGTTACTTCTCCTGGTCGGCGTCCCGTACGGCGGCGATGCGCTCGGGGTCGGCGGCGAGCGGCTCGATGCCGGCGCGCTCGACCTGCAACAATTGGCCGACGGTGCTGTTGCGGGTACCCCAACCGCGGTTCATCGCTTCCGTCAATTCCTCATAGACCATATTCGCGAGGCGCATCGGCACGCCGACCTCGCGCCCGAGACCGACCGCGAGCCCGACATCTTTGTGCAACAGGCGCAATGCGAAATCGGCTGGGTCGTGCTTGCCCTGCAGGAATTTGTCGCCGAGCCGGTCGAAGGTGCGTACCCGTCCGGTCGCGCCCTGGCGCACCGCCGCCCACAGATCGACCGGGTCGACCCCGGCCTTGACGCCCATCGTAAAGACCTCGGCGAGCGCCGCGCCCAGCACCGCACTGGTGCAATTGTGCACGAGCTTGGCGATCGTGCCGGCGCCGATCGGGCCGATATAGGCGGCCTGGTCACCCATCGCGTCGAGCACAGGTTTGTGGCGATTAAAGATCTGCTCGTCGCCGCCGACCCAGATCGCCATCTTGCCGCTGGCGGCGCCGCCCGGCCCGCCGCTGACCGGTGAATCCAGCATGTAGAGGTTTTTCTCGGCGAAGATTTGATTGATCTTGCGCACGACCGCGACCGAATTGGTCGACATGTCGAAGAAGGCGCTGTCGGGGCGCATGCCCTCGATCAAGCCGTTCCGACCGAGCGCCACCGCCTCGACGTCGGCCGGAACGGGCAATGAGGTAAAGACGACCTCGCAGGCTTCGCCGACCTGGCGGGGCGAGGCC
>JAFASL010000280.1 GCA_019244535.1 Alphaproteobacteria bacterium | reverse complement strand
ATCCGCCCCCGATGCACATTATGAGTCAGATGGTCGATCGCAGTCAGCCCGACGTCAGCCGGTGCCCTGTTAAGGGTCAACGGCAGAAAATCAACGTCGTAAATCGTGCGCTCGCCATAGCGGTCGACAAGATAGATCAGGCTGCCGCCGATGCCCTCGATCGCCGGAATGTTGACCTCCATCGGGCCGAGCTTGCCGTGCACCGGCTTGGCGCCGAGCGCGATCGCCCGCTCGTAGGCCTTTCCCGCATCGGCGACGCGGAGCGCGATCGCGCACACCGATGGGCCGTGCAAACGTGCAAAGGCCTGTGCAAAGCTCTCGGGCTCGGCGTTGAGGATGAAATTGACGTCGCCCTGCTTGTAGAGCCTGACATTCTTCGAGCGGTGGCGCGCCGCCGCGGCGAAACCCATCCGCTCGAAAAGCGCCGCCAAGGCAGCGGGGTCGGGGCCGGTATACTCCACGAATTCGAACCCGTCCGTCCCCATCGGGTTGTCCCATAGGTCGCGCCTCGGCGTACTCATCGGCGTCTCCAGCGCGTCGCAATCAGCATGTGGTCGCCTCGGCATTCATCGCCAAGGAGCACCGGGACGCGGCCGCTTCGTCCGTGTTTGCCTACGGGAGTGGCGACAGAAGGAACCGGCGGTTGGACCTGACAGGCTTTCTCATCGGGCGAAGGCTGGCAAACCGCGAAGGCCAAGGGCGCAAGATCACGGCGACCGAGGGCGTTCCGGCAATGGGGTTGGACGGGCTCGGCTCCTCCGCCTACGGTCCCGAAGCGGCGCTGTCGATCATGATACCTGCGGGCGCGCTAGGGCTGCAGGTGATCACTCCGATCATGGCGGCGATCCTGGTGCTCTTGGCGCTGCTGTGCTTCTCGTACTGGCAGACGATCGAGTCCTACCCGAGCAATGGCGGTTCTTATACTGTCGCCAAGGAGAATCTGGGAGCAAATGCCGGACTGCTCGCCGCTGCCGCCCTGATGATCGACTATGTACTCAATGTCGCGGTCGGCATCTCGGCCGGGATCGGCGCGCTGACCTCGGCGGTTCCGCAACTGCACCCCTATACGCTGGAGCTCTGTCTTGGCGTGCTAGCGCTTATCACGCTTGTCAATTTGCGGGGGACGCTCGAGGCGGGCCTCATCTTCTCGATACCAACCTACCTTTTCGTTGCCAGCTTTGGCGGACTGCTGCTTTTCGGGATCTCCAAGGCGATCCTCTCCGGCGGGAGCCCGGCCCCGATCGTAGCCCCGCCGTCCCTGCCCACCGCCACCGAAGGTGTGACGTTGTGGCTGCTCTTGCGCGCCTTTGCCAGCGGCTGCACAGCGATGACCGGTGTCGAAGCGGTCAGCAATGGAGTCAGCGCCTTCCGCGAACCCGCGGTCAAATACGCCCACCGCACATTGGCGGCGATTGTGCTGATCCTGGGCATGCTGCTGGCGGCGATTGCGTACCTGGCGCAGGTTTATCACGTCGGCGCGATGGAACAAACAAAGCCGGATTATCAGAGTGTGCTCTCGCAACTGGCGGCCGCGATCGTCGGGCGCGGCTTTGTCTATTTTGTCGCGATCGGCAGCCTGCTCGCAATCCTCTCTCTGTCCGCCAATACGAGCTTTGTCGACTTTCCAAGGCTCTGCCGGCTGGTGGCCACGGACGGATATCTACCGCGCGCGTTCGCAATCCCGGGCCGACGATTGGTCTACTCCGTCGGTATCCTTTGGCTGGCAGGCGCGGCCGGATCACTTCTGGCTGTGTTTGGCGGAATCACCGACCGGCTGATCCCATTATTCGCGGTCGGCGCATTCACGGCTTTCACGCTCTCGCAAACCGGCATGGCTTCCCACTGGCTGCAACATCCCGGCAACAGACTGCGGCTGCTCGTAAACGGCACGGGCGCCGCGGGTACCGGCGCCGCCCTGGCGGTGATATTGGCCGCAAAGTTTATGGAAGGGGCATGGGTCGTCGTGATCGCGGTCCCGTGCGTCATCATTCTGCTGAAGACGCTTCATCGTTACTACGAGATGATCGACCGGCAGCTTCGCGACGAAGGGGCGATCGCGCTCCGCGGGCTAGAGCCGCCGATTGCCATTCTGCCGCTGCAGCGCTGGGATCGTCTCGCCGACAAGGCGGTACGCTACGCGCTGATGCTGTCGCCGGATGTCGTCGCGGTGCATCTGACCAAGCTCGAAGGCCCCGACGCCGAGGAGCATGTCGGCCGCCTGCGCCGGCAATGGCGGAACGATGTCGAGCTGCCCGCGCAAGCCGCCGCCATGAGGCCGCCGGAGATGATCGTTTCAGCCTCGCCTTATCGCAGCTTCGCCGGACGACTGCTGAAGCACATCTCCGAGATCGAAGAGCGACATCCCGGCCGGCCGGTTTTCGTGATAATCCCGGAAATCGTAAAGGAGCATTGGTGGGATTACCTGTTGCTGGACAGTTCGCGTGTGCGCAAGCTGCGCCGCGCATTGCTGCGGCATGGCGGCCCCAATCTCGCCGTCGTCACAGTGCCTTGGGCGCGCGAAGAGCCGCATCCGGAAGAGGTCATCGCCAAAGAGGAGCCGCAGAACCAAGCGATGGCGATAACGTCAGCGCAGCCCGTTTGAGGCATCTCGCTCAGGCTTGCGCGCCGCATCCGAACGTGCAACAGAGCGAGCGGGAGGCGGCACGGAGGACAAGCGGCGATGAGCGAGGCGGGTTTGTCGGCAACCGAGGCGGCGCTGGAGAACCAGCGGATCGGCCCCTTGCAGATCCGGGTCGCCGCGCTCTGCACGCTGATCCAGATCTGCGATGGATATGACATCAATTCGGTCGCCTGGGCGGTGCCGTCGCTGACCCACGTCTGGAATGTCCCGGGCCCAGCCTTCACGACGGCATTTCTCTGGTCCAGCATCGGCATCTTGGTGGGCGCTCTCTCGGCGGGCCCGATCGGCGACCGGGTCGGCCGCAAACCTTTGTTGCTGGCCAGCGTGACGATCTTCGGTGTCGCTTCACTGCTCAGCGCCTTGGCCCCATCGATCCCTGTCCTCAGCATCTTGCGTTTTTTCACCGGGCTTGGGATCGGCGGCGCGTTCCCGGGAGCGGCTACGCTGACCGGTGACTATGCTCCGCAGCGGCTGCGCGCGACGATGATCATGGCCAGCTTTACCGGAGCCCCGATCGGCGGCTTTGTCGGCGGTCAGATCGTGGCCCTGCTGCTGCCCCGCTTTGGGTGGCCGGTGATCTTTATCCTGGGTGGGGTCTTTCCGCTGGCGCTGGTTCTAGTGCTGGCGTTTTGGCTGCCGGAATCGCCGCGTTTTCTCGCCGGCAAGGCCACTCTGTCGCGCCGGCAATCCGCGCTCCTGGAACGGCTCGACATCACCGCGGCCCATCGGGAGCGGCACCCCGTCGACATCGCTCGCGAAAACCCGGTCAAGATGCTCTTTGGCAGGGGATACGCGCTGCAGACCATTCTGCTGTGGGTCATCTTTTTCTGCAGCTTGATGAACCTGTTTCTGTTCGGCTATTGGCTGCCTGAGGTTTTGCATCTGATCGGCATGACACCGGCCCAAGCGGTGTTCGCCTCGAGCCTGCGGGATCTCGGCGCTATCTTCGCGGTTCTCTACCTCGGCCTGCTGATCGACCGCCGCGGCCCCGAGCGGTCATTGGCCTTCCATTATGCACTCGGCGCGGTGTTTATCGGGCTGGTGTCGCTGGTCACGATGCCTTACGGCCTCCTTTTGACCGTCATCTTCTTTTGTGGGATGACGATCATCGGCAGCCAGACCGGCGCCAATGCGACTTGTGGGAAGCTATATCCGGCACGGATGCGCACGAGCGGCCTGGGCTGGGCGCTCGGCGTCGGTCGGCTGGGCGGCATCGCCGCGCCGGTGCTGGGCGGGTACCTGCTGTCGCTGGGCGTGGCGCCGACGCAGATATTTCTCAGCGCCTGCCTTTTTGCGGTGATCGCCGCTGCAGCGACGGGGCTGCTGGCGCTGCGCGGGACGCGCTCAGCAGCGATACGGAGCGAATTGGCGGCAAACTGATCGGGAGGAAGTTATGGAACCGCTCACCGCTCTCGATGCGGCCCTCAGCCGATCTGCCGCAGCCAAGGAGGTGCCCGGTGTCGTCGCGATGGCAGCGACCGAAGCCGGGATTTTGTACGAAGGCGCTTACGGTCAGCGAGACCTCGTGAGCGGTCCGACGATGACCCGCGATACGGTGTTCCGGATCGCTTCGATGACCAAGGCGGTAACATCGGTCGCGGCAATGCAGCTCGTCGAACAAGGCAAGCTGCAGCTTGACGAGCCGATCGGAAATGTTCTCCCCGAACTCGCCGCGCCTCGGGTTTTGGAAGGTTTCGAGTCGTCCGGGAGGCCGCGTTTGCGCCCGGCTAGGCGGCCGATCACCTTACGGCACTTGCTCACCCACACGGCCGGTTTCGGTTACGAGATGTGGAACTCCGATCTGATCCGCTATGTCGAAGGCACCGGCATCCCTTCGTTTCTCACCGGCAAGGCGGCGGCACTGCACGCGCCATTGGTCTTTGATCCGGGCGATCGCTGGGAATATGGCATCAACATCGATTGGGCCGGGCGCGCCATCGAGGCCGTTTCCGGAGAGCCGCTCAATTTCTATTTTGCCGAGCATGTCTTCGCCCCTCTCGGCATGACGGACACGGGTTTTGTCCCCTCCGCCGACCAGGCGTCTCGCCTCGCCCGCGTGCACCGGCGAAGATCGGATGGAAGCTTGGAGCCAATCACTTTCGACAGGCCGCAAGGCGAGTTTTTCAGCGGCGGCGGCGGTCTGCTTTCCACAGGACGCGACTATCTCACTTTCCTGCAGATGCTTCTGCACGGGGGCCGCTTCAACGGCGTCGAATTGCTGCGACCCGAGACCGTCGCACTGATCGGGCAAAATCACATTGGCGATCTGAAACTCGGCGTCATGAAGACTGCGATGCCGGAGCTCTCAAACGATGTCGACTTGTTTCCGGGCGTTCGATGCGGCCACGGGCTGGCCAATGTGATCAATGGGCAGCCGGGTCCGAACGGCCGCAGCGCCGGAACCCTAACCTGGGCCGGGCTCTTCAACAGCTATTACTGGATCGATCCGCAAAAACGCATCACCGGCGTAATTCTGACCCAGATTCTGCCTTTCGCCGACGCGAGCACAGTGCGCCTTTATGGCGAATTCGAGCGAGGCGTTTATGATCTGTTGATGAATTAAACGGGAGGAAAGCAAGTGACCACGCGACGACACACCCGGCGCGAAATCCTTCGAGGCGCAGCCGCGCTGACCGCCGTTGCTTCGTTTAGCCCGACAATCGGCCGGGCCGCTGCACCTCAGGCTCATCTGGAAATTGACGCGCTGCTCCGACGGACAACGGATGCTGGCGAGGTGCCGGGCGTCGTGGCGATGGCGGCGAACGACAAGGGGATACTGTACGAAGGGGCGTTTGGTACACGCGACCTCGCCAAGGGTCCCGAGATGACCCTCGACACGATTTTCCGGCTTGCCTCCATGACCAAAGCGGTGACCTCGGTCGCGGCGATGCAGCTTGTCGAGCTCGGCAAGCTGCAATTGGACCAGCCAGTCGGCAATATTCTTCCAGAATTGTCGGCGCCTCAGGTACTGGAAGGGTTCGACGATTCCGGCGCGCCGCGCTTGCGGCCTGCCAAGCGGCCGATCACGTTGCGGCTCCTGCTCACGCACACTGCGGGGTTCGGCTATGAATTTTTGAGTGCCGATCTGATCCGCTATGTAAAGGCCGGCGGCGCACCCTCGACGAGCACAGGCAAGCTCGCTTCTCTGCGGCAGCCTTTGTTGTTCGACCCGGGCGATCGCTGGGCATACGGCATCAACATCGACTGGGTCGGACGGGCGATCGAGGCTGTCAGCGGGCAGCCGCTCGAAGTCTATTTCCGCGAGAAGATCTTTGCTCCGCTCGGGATGAGCGACACCGATTACGCGATTTCGGCTGCGCAACAGACCCGGCTCGTGAGTGCGCATCAGCGCAAACCCGACGGGTCACTCGAGCCGATACCCGTAACCGATCCCCCATGGCGTGAATTCTGGAGCGGCGGCGGAGGCCTTTACTCGACCGGACGCGATTATCTGGTCTTTTTGCAGATGTTGATGCATCAGGGCACGTTCAACGGCGCCCGGCTATTGCACCCAGAGACCGTTGCGCTGATGGGTCAGAACCAAATTGGCGACATCAATGCGGGGGTCGCGAAAACGGCGATGCCTCTGCGCTCGAATGACTTTGATTTCTTCCCGGGTATCCCGTGCAAATGGGGTCTCGGCTATATGATCAACACCGAGCCGGGACCCAACGGCCGCAGCGCCGGGAGCCTGGCCTGGGCGGGTATCTACAACACCTATTATTGGCTCGACCCGCAGAAACGCGTCGCCGGCGTTATTCTGACCCAGATCCTGCCTTTCGCCGACGATCGCGTGCTGCGGCTCTATGGTGAGTTCGAGCGCGGCGTCTACGACGCCTTGAAGGCTGCCTAACCCGGAATCGCCTGACGCCGTAATGTGCAGGAGCATCACCGCCGCCTAAATCCGGTGCATTCCTGATGCGCACGATGCCCGCTTGTTCGGCAAGCTGAGCTGCCGCTACATCTCGCGCTTCGTTCCGGCAACCGGACACGGCGTTTGCTCGATCAACCCACCGCTCGGGAAGAGCTCATCGACACTTCGCCGAGCATTGCCAAATCGTCTCGGCGGCTGGTGCTCGCCGCGGTCATGATGGCGACATTCATGGCGGCGATGGAAAGCTCGATTGTCGCCACGGCGATGCCGACGATCGTTGCCGAGCTCGGCGGATTTCGGCTGTTCAGCTGGGCCTTCGCGGCCTATTTGCTGACCCAGGCGGTGACCATCCCGATTTATGGGCGCCTCGCCGATCTCTACGGCAGAAAACGCGTCTTCTATGCAGGGGCCGGGCTGTTTCTGTTTGCCTCGGCCTTATGTGGCCTCGCCTGGGCGATGCTGCCGTTGATCCTGTTCCGGGCATTGCAGGGAGCCGGCGCCGGCGCGATCCAGCCGATTGCGACGACGATCGTCGGCGACATTTATAAACCGACCGAACGCGCCCGCGTGCAGGGTTATATCTCCGGCGTCTTCGGCGTGGCCGCGATCATCGGTCCGATGCTCGGTGCGTTCCTCGTCGAGCACGTCACCTGGTCGCTTGTCTTCTGGATAAATCTGCCGATCGGCGCCGTGACATTTGTCATGTTCGGACTGTTCCTGCACGAGCGGCAGCCGCCGCGCCGGCATCGGATCGACTATCTCGGCTCGGCGTTGATGGTGCTCGGTGTCGGCGGGTTGATGCTGGCCTTGGTGGAAGTCGGGAATTCCGGTGGGATCGGTACGATCCTGGCGTTGGCGGCCGGTGGAGCGGCGGCTCTCTGGGTGCTGGCCGTCCATGAGCGCGGCGCGGCCGAGCCGATCCTGCCGCTGCGGTTGTGGCGTGACCGGGTCATTGCGGTCGGCAGCCTCAGCGGGTTTACCGGCGGCATGGTGATGATGGCGATCAACGCCTTTCTGCCGCTTTACGTGCAGGGGGCGATGGGGCGCGGCCCGGCGGCAGCGGGGCTGGCGCTCGGCGCCGCATCGGTCAGCTGGACCTTCGCCAGTGTCGCCGCCGGCCGTCTGATGATCCGCACCTCTTATCGTTTGGCGGCGACGATCGGCGGCATCTCGCTGATCGCCGGCACATTGGTGTTGACGAGCCTCGGTCCGGCAAGCGCGCTTGCCTGGGCCGGGTTCGGCTCCCTGCTGGTCGGAGTCGGGATGGGGTTTTGCAACACCTCATTCCTCGTCTCGACCCAGGCCAGGGTGGATTGGAACGAGCGCGGCATGGCCACATCGTCGATCATGTTCATGCGCATCGTCGGCAATTCGGTCGGCGCAGCGGTGTTCGGAGCGATCCTCAATTTCGGCATCAACCGCCGCATCCCCGGCGCCGGCGAGGCTGTCAACCGCCTCCTCGAGCCGGCGGCGCGCCAAGCCCTCGGCGCCGCCGAGATCACCCGCCTCAGCGAAGCCGTCGCCGGCTCGCTACACGTGGTCTACATCGTCGCCGGCCTCGTCGCGGTCGTCAGTCTTCTTCTGGCCCTGGCGCTGCCGGCCCGGCTCAGCCCGACCCGCCCCCACACCCGTTGAGTCAGCACCAGAACCAAACCAACCCTCAGTGCTGACTGCCAGCGTCGCGTGCGACTTCTTTGAGGCAGCGGTGGCTTTGTCCATGAAGCACTGCGAGGGCACATTCTATGCGATCGCCTGCGCCGGCGTGGGTCGCGCGCGCTCTGGGGGAACCGCGTTCCCGTCGTCGCTAGGCGGTGGCAAAGGCAACGGCCGCGGCGCCGAGGGTGTAGGCCCCAGCCACTGCGAGCAGGGCAATGGCCAGCATGGCAAAGGCTTCGGCGCCAAGACGATCACCTATTGGACGGCCGGCGAGGCCGCCGAGGAAGGCGAAGGGGATCAGGATACCGGCAGCAAGCCAGGTCGGGGCAGGGATGCCGATCGTCGCCGCATGGGAGGCGAGCGTCACCCCGTATGAGAGCGCGAAGAACGCGAGGAGCGTCGCCCGCACGGTTCTCACCGCCGTCCCGGCAAGTAGCAGGTAGATCAGCACCGGCGGGCCCGGTTGCCCCACAAGGGCGCCCGCGAAGCCCGAAACGGCCCCGGCGGCGAGATCGAGGCCGGGGCTCATCGCGAACGCCTTCCAATACTTGCCTTGGCCGGGTTGACCCGACCGGCTGCGCGAGACCGCCATCAGGATGGCGAAGCCAAAGATCATTGCCCCGACGGCCGCCCGCACCAGGATCGGATCGGCATAACGGAAGGCGACGAGGCCGAGCGGCAGCCCAACAAGACTGCCGAGCGCCAGGCGCAGCAGCAGCCACGGCGCGATTGCCGGCAGCAGTCCCCGAAGCACAACGATCGAAAGCACCGTCGAGATGATGATGACGAGCTGAATTGCCCGGGCGGGGTCGAGAAACAACAGAAAGAGCGGTGCCACAAGGACGGCGAAGCCGAAACCGCTTATTGCATAGAGCAGTGCCGAGCCAAAAGTCGTCGCGGCCAGCACGATGAAGATGCCGCTGGCCATCCCGAGCATCCCGCCCAGCGCGCTGGCTCCGAGCGACAAGCCGAACAGCCAGGATCCAAAGCCGGCATTCATGTCAGGCGCCCCGCTTGCCCGTTAGAGCAGTCGATCCATCGGCTCCTGCCGCGCCCCGGCTGCCGGCAGATGGCTCGGACGGCGACGAAGGACGCGTGATTTCTCTCCACCTTGCCAGAAGGCCGTCGATTGCCAACGGTCCTGAGCCGCCCAAAACAAGGCCGCAAGGCAGGCGAGGTACAATCAG
>JAFASL010000872.1 GCA_019244535.1 Alphaproteobacteria bacterium | reverse complement strand
CAGCGCCAGCTTGCGCGGCGGATTTGCGCTGCATCTCGCCTGTTGGGTGCTCAGCGCGGTTGAAGTTTGGATCGCGCTTTACCTCGCAGGCGCCCCGCTCGGCTTTCCGATTGTCCTGGTCATAGAGAGCTTAGTCTATGCCCTTCGTACCGTCGCCTTCGCTATCCCGAACGCGGTCGGCGTGCAGGAGGGCGCGTATGTGCTGATCGGCGCAGCGTTTGGGCTGACCCCGGAGATGGCGCTCGCGATTTCTCTATTAAAAAGGGCACGCGACATCGTCATTGGGTTGCCCGCGCTCGCGACTTGGCAGATCGCCGAGGGCGGACGGTTGTGGCGAAATAGCGCGTGATTCTCGATCACCTCATCGGGTGATCATTTCGTCCGTTTTAGAATCGGAAGCCTCGGAGGGTACGCTGGATCGATTTCCTGGGCTGAAGATCTGTGCAGCGCATGGCGGGGGCTACCTGCCGTCCTATGCGGCGAGGTCGGATGCCGGCTGCACCACCTTTCCGAACCGGTGCACGATTGCGCTGAAGAAAAAGCCCACCGAATACCTGCGGCAGCTCTATTACGATTCTGGTCTTCACTCCCGAGGGGCTGCGTCACCTGATCGCCGAAGTCGGCGCCGGCCAAATCGTTATGGGCACCGATTACCCCTACCCTTGGACGAAGACCGCCGTTGATCACATCCTCGCGACACCCGAACTCAGCGATGCCGAGCGCGCCGCAATCCTCGGCGAGACCGCCGCCGGCCTCCTCGCCATCAAGTCTTGATACGCTTTGGCGCGGCAGCTTGACCCGCGGCACACGCTACTGGTGCACCGTAGAGGTCGCGGGCGCGGTTTTCGAAAGCGCCGACCATCCGCCGGACGGCCTCGCTGAACAGCACCTCGATCAGACGCTGTAACAGGCGGGATTTGAATTCGAAATCGACAAAGAACGCAATCCGGCAGCCGCCGGGGACCGCGGTGAAGACCCAATGATTGTTAAGATAGCGAAATGGGCCCTCCGCGTAGGTGACGTCGATGCGCCGGTGCGGGTCCAGCGACACGCGTGAGGTGAAACGCTCCCGGAACATCCGAAATCCGATGATCAAATCCGCGACAATCCGGTCCGGCTCGCGTTCTTTGATCCGCGCCCCGACGCACCAGGGCAAAAATTCCGGGTAGCGCTCAACATCCGCGACCAGCGCGAAGAGCTGCTCCGGCGTGTAAGGCAATACACGCTCTTCCGCGTGGGTCGGCATCGCGTCAGGTCCTAGCCGGCCGCGAGCTTGGCGGCGCGGGCGGCACGCAGCCGCGTGAAATCCTCTCCCGCATGATAGGACGAACGCGTCAGCGGCGAGGCCGAGACCAGCAGAAAACCCTTGCCCAGGGCAAAGCTGGCATAGCCGCGGAACTCGTCTGGCGTCACAAAACGCGCGATCGCGTGGTGCTTCGGCGTCGGCTGCAGATACTGTCCGATCGTCAGAAAGTCGACCTCGGCGGCCCGCAGATCATCCATGACCTGCAATACCTCACCTTTGTCTTCGCCGAGCCCGACCATGATTCCGGATTTTGTAAACAGAGCCGGATCGAGCCGCTTGACTTGGTCGAGCAGCCGAAGCGAGTGGAAGTAGCGCGCTCCCGGCCGGACCCCGGCGTAAAGCCGCGGCACCGTCTCGAGATTGTGATTGAACACGTCGGGCTTCGCGGCGACGACGGTTTCAAGGGCTCCCTCTTTGCGGAGGAAATCGGGGGTCAGCACTTCGATCGTCGTTCCGGAAGCGGCAGCCCGAATGGCGGTAATGGTCCGCGCGAAATGTTCTGCCCCCCCATCGTCGAGGTCGTCGCGGTCTACCGAGGTGACAACGACATGGGCCAATCCAAGCACCGCCACCGCCTCGGCCACGCGCCCAGGCTCGTGCGGGTCGAGCCGATCCGGCCGTCCGGTTGCGACATTGCAGAAAGCACAAGCCCGTGTGCAAACCCGCCCGAGAATCATCACGGTGGCGTGCTTCTGCTTCCAGCACTCGCCGATATTCGGACACGCCGCTTCTTCGCACACTGTGTTCAATGCCAGGTCACGCATCAGCCTACGGGTCGCTTGGTATTCCGGCGATCCTGGCGCCTTTACTCGAAGCCAATCGGGCTTACGCGGGATCGGATTATCGGGAAGGCAAGCCTTTTCGGGATGGCGCAGAAGAACGGGCGACGCACCCCTGGAGTCATGCCCGGACTTGACCCGGACATTCACGGTGACCGGGCCGGAGCTTTGCCCCAGATACGGAGATGGCCGGGTCGAGCCCGGCCATGACGAAAAAGAATTGGACATACCCGACCGCGTTGGCTGCTAGTCTAGAAGTGGATGGCGCGGCCGAAGGCGTCAAGCACGGCCTCGTGCATCGTCTCCGACAACGTCGGATGCGGGAAGATCGTGCGGATGAGCTCGGTCTCGGTCGTCTCCAGGGTCTTGGCTATCGTGTAGCCCTGGATCAGCTCGGTTACTTCGGCGCCGATCATGTGCGCGCCCAACAGCTCGCCGGTCTTGCTGTCGAAGACCGTCTTGACCATTCCCTCGGGCTCGCCGAGCGCAATCGCCTTGCCGTTGCCGATGAACGGGAAATGGCCGACCTTGACGTCATGGCCGGCTTCGCGCGCCGCCTTCTCGGTCAGGCCGACGCTGGCCACCTGCGGCCGGCAATAAGTACAGGCCGGGATGTTTCGGATGTCGAGGGGGTGCACATCGTTCACCCCGGCGATATGCTCGACGCAGATTACTCCCTCATGGCTCGCCTTGTGCGCCAGCCAAGGCGGTCCGACGACATCGCCGACCGCATAGATCCCCGCTTCGCCGGTGCGCAGCCATTCATCAACGACGATGTGGGTCCGCTCCACGGCGACGTCGGTATTTTCGAGACCAATGTCTTCGACATTGCCGACGATCCCCACCGCCAGGATTACGCGCTCGACATCGACCTCTAGCGATTTCCCATTCGCCTCGATCCGCGCGCTGACCCCCTCGCCATTCCGCTCGAGGCCCGACACGCTTGCTGCCGTGTAAATTTTGATTCCTTGTTTCTCGAAGGATTTGCGCGCGAAGGCTGAGATCTCCTCATCCTCAACCGGCAACACGCGGTCGAGCACTTCGACGACCGTCACCTCGGCGCCCATGTCATGGTAGAAGCTGGCGAATTCGATCCCAATCGCGCCCGAGCCGACAACAAGCAGCGACCCCGGGATCGCCGCGGGCACCATTGCTTCCTTGTAGGTCCAGACAAGCTCTCCGTCGGGCTCCAGCCCCGGCAGGCTGCGCGCCCGCGCGCCGGTCGCCAGTACGATGTGATCGGCAGCAAGCTCGGCGACCGGGTTACCGTCCTTCGCGACCGCCAGCCGACCCTTTCCCACGAGACTCGCATGCCCATCGAAAACCGTGACCTTGTTCTTCCGCAGCAGGTAAGCCACGCCGTTCGACAATTGCTTGGCCACCGCGCGAGAGCGCGCCACCACCTTGCCGGCATCGAAGCTGATGTCCTTGGCGGAAAATCCGAAATCGTCGAGCCGATGCAGCAGGTGATAGATTTCCGAGCTGCGCAACAGCGCCTTGGTTGGAATGCAACCCCAATTGAGGCAGATACCTCCGAGATGCTCGCGCTCGACTACCGCCGTTTTCAATCCGAGCTGCGCCGCACGAATCGCCGCGACGTAGCCGCCCGGACCGCCGCCCACGACCACCAAGTCGAAAGAAGTGTCGGCCATCGGCGCTTCCCTTCTCCTTAGAGGAGCATCGTCAGCGGATCTTCGACGAGCTTTTTGAAGGCGGCGAGGAACTGTGCGCCGACCGCGCCGTCGACGGCCCGGTGGTCGCATGACAACGTGCAGCTCATCACAGTTGCGATTGCGAGCGCACCATTCTTGACCACTGGCCGCTGCTCGCCGACGCCGACCGCCAGGATGCCGCCATGCGGCGGATTGATTACCGCCGCAAAGTCGCGAACCCCGAACATGCCGAGATTGGAAATCGAAAAGGTCCCGCCCTGGAATTCTTCGAGCTTCAGCTTGCCGGCTCGGGCGCGAGCGGCGAGGTCCTTTGTTTCGCTGGCAATCGCCGCCAATCCCTTGCGATCGGCATTCTTTACAATCGGTGTGATTAGCCCGTCCTCGAGTGCGACCGCGACCGCGATATCGACCGTGTCCCAGAGAAGGATCGCTTCCTCGCTCCACGCGGCGTTGGCGGCCGGCACCTGCCGCAACGCCAGCGCAGCCGCGCGGATGACAAAATCATTGACCGAGATCCGGTAGGCATCGGATTTCGCGTTGAGCTCGGTGCGAAATTTCAGCAGCTCGTCGGTCTCGCAATCGACGGTCAGATAGAAGTGTGGGACTGTTTGCTTAGATTCGGTGAGGCGCTTGGCAATCACGCGGCGCATCGCGGTGAGCGGCCGTTCGGTGTAGGGCGGGTTGCCAGCGAGCGCGAGTACCCGCTCCTTGGACAGAACGGGTGCCGGAACTGGGGCGAAAGGCGCCGGTTGCGCCGCGGGCCGATGCGACCCTGGAACGCCTCGCTCGGCAGAGAGCACTGCCTCGATATCAGCCTTGACGATGCGACCTTGCGGACCCGAGCCGGTTATCGCGGCAAGATCAAGGCCGGCTTGCTGCGCCATCCGCCGCGCCAACGGGCTGGCGAAGATACGGCCGGCGCCGTTGCCCGCTTTTTCGAGAGCCACAGGAGCGGCTGCTTGTACGGGGACAGTCTCCTGCTGGCGTCGCGCCACCGGTGCGTCTTCCGAGGCAGGCGGGACAAATTTGTCGAGCGCCGAGACGTCTTCATCCTCCCCAAGCAACAACGCGATCGGCTGATTGACTTTGATCCCCTCGGCGCCCTCAGGAACGAGGATCTTGCCCAGGCGGCCGTCGTCGATGGCCTCGAATTCCATCGTTGCCTTGTCGGTTTCGATCTCGGCGAGCACGTCGCCGGAATGTACCTCGTCACCCTCTTTTTTCAGCCATTTGGTGACGTTGCCTTCGGTCATTGTCGGCGACAACGCCGGCATCAGTATCTCGATCGGCATCCCCCTGCCCTCCCCGCCACCCGATCAGCGATAGGCAACCTCGCGCACGGCCGCGACGATGTCCTCGACCTGCGGCACTGCGAGGCGCTCGAGATTGGCGGCGTAAGGCAGAGGCACATCTTTTCCGGCAACCCGCTTTACCGGCGCGTCGAGCCAGTCGAAGCACTCCTCCATCATGATCGCGGCTAGTTCCGCGCCGATGCCGGCGAAGGGCCAACCCTCTTCAACCGACACGATCCGGTTGGTTTTCTTCACCGAGCCGACAACCGTTTCGAC
This sequence comes from Alphaproteobacteria bacterium, assembly GCA_019244535.1. Lineage (GTDB taxonomy): Bacteria > Pseudomonadota > Alphaproteobacteria > ATCC43930 > CGMCC-115725 > AP-15. The sequence goes on along the minus strand of JAFASL010000872.1, from coordinate 3,685 downwards.
ATCGAATGGCCGCAACGTGCGCAGGTCGATCACTTCAGCCGAGATACCGGCCTTCTCCAACTCCTCTGCAGCCTGCATCACCAACTTTACGACCCGCGAGAAAGCCGTGATCGTCACGTGCTCGCCGCTCCGGGCCATACGTGCCCGGCCAATCGGAACGATGAACTCGGGATCGCCCGGTACGGCAAAGCTCTCGCCGTAAACGAGTTCGTGCTCGAGAAAGACGACCGGGTTCGGATCGCGGATCGCCGCCTTTAGCAAGCCCTTGTGGTCGGCGCCGGTGTAGGGGGCGACTACCTTGAGCCCGGGGCAATGCGCATACCAGCTCGCATAACACTGCGAATGCTGCGCCGCGACGCGTGCCGCGATGCCGTTGGGTCCGCGGAAGACAATCGGACAGCTCATCTGGCCGCCGGACATGTAGCGGGTTTTTCCGGCCGAATTGATGATCTGATCGATTGCCTGCATCGCGAAATTGAAGGTCATGAACTCGACGATGGGCCGCAGACCGGCGAAGCCGGCGCCGACCCCGAGCCCGGTAAACCCTTGCTCGGTAATCGGCGTGTCGATGACGCGCCGCGGCCCGAACTCCTGCAGCAAGCCCTGGCTGACCTTATAGGCCCCTTGATATTCGCCGACCTCCTCGCCGATTAGAAAAACGGTGTCGTCGCGCCGCATCTCCTCGGCCATTGCATCACGCAATGCCTCGCGCACGGTCATAGTCGTGGTCTTGCCGGCGTACTCGGTTTCCGCCGGAGCGGCTCGCGGCGCAGCCGCGCGCTTTGGCGGCGGAGGTGGCCGCGCTGGCGCCTCCGCTGGCGGTCGCTTTGGAACTTTGGCAGCCGGAACGGTTTGTTCGCCGTTCCCGGCGATCACGGCGATCGGCGTGTTGACCGCGACGTGATCCGTCCCTTCGGGAATCACAATTTTGGCGAGCACCCCCTCATCGATTGCTTCGACCTCCATCGTCGCCTTGTCGGTCTCGATTTCGGCGAGGATGTCGCCGGCCCGCACAGGCTCTCCCTCGCTCTTCAGCCAGCGGGCGATCTTGCCCTCCGTCATCGTCGGCGACAGCGCCGGCATCAGGACTTCGGTAGCCATTTCAATGTCCAAACAAGTCAGGCTTCGGCGAGCACGTCCGTCCACAGCTCGGCCGGGTCCGGCTCGGGGCTGTCCTGGGCAAATTGCGCCGCCTCGGCGACGCGGTCCCTAACCTCCCCCTCGATTTGCTTGAGCTGCCCCTCGTTTGCGCCGTTGTCCAGCAATCGGTGCCTCACCTGCTCAATCGGATCGTGCTCGGTGCGCATCTTATTGACTTCATCCCGGGTCCGGTATTTCGCCGGGTCAGACATCGAATGACCGCGATACCGGTAAGTCATCATCTCCAAAATGATCGGCCCCTGACCCGACCGCGCGTGCTCCGCCGCGGCGAGCCCGGCTTCGTAGACCGCCAGCACGTTCATGCCGTCGACCTGCTCGCCCGGAATGCCGTAGGCCATCCCGCGATGGAACAGGTCGGTGCGGGCCGAGGCGCGGTCGATCGAGGTTCCCATTCCGTAGCGATTGTTTTCGATCGCGTAGATTACAGGCAGCTTCCAGAGAGCCGCCATGTTGAAGCTTTCGTAGACCTGACCCTGGTTGATCGCGCCATCGCCGAGATAAGTCACGCAAATCAGCCCGTTGCCGCGATAATAATGAGCAAAAGCGAGCCCGGTCCCGATCGGCACCTGGGCGCCGACGATGCCATGGCCGCCAAAGAAGTTCTTTTCGCGACTGAACATGTGCATCGAGCCACCCTTGCCGTGCGAGTAACCACTGAGTCGCCCGGTCAGCTCGGCCATCACTCCCTTGGGGTCCATTCCTGCGGCCAGCATGTGGCCATGGTCGCGATAGGAGGTGACGATCGTGTCACCCTCCTTCAGTACCGCCTGCATGCCGACGACCACGGCCTCTTGCCCGATGTAGAGATGACAGAAGCCGCCGATCAGCCCCATCCCGTACATCTGTCCGGCCCGCTCTTCGAAGCGGCGAATTAACAGCATATCCCGGAAGTAACCGAGCAGCTCCTTGGGAGATACGCCAAGCTCCGCGAATTGGACCGAACCGGATTTGCGCTTGACTGCCATGTCGCTTCCTCCGCGCCGGCCGCCGGACACGCGACCACGAGAATTTGCCCGGAGCATGGTGACAAATCGCGGCCGTTGCAACCTCGACCGGCTCGAATCGTTGGGAGTCAGCTCGTAGCGGCGGCTCGTGTCGATCAGCGCTTGGAGCCGGCCACCTTTACCGCGTCGTAGTCGGCTGCATGATGACGATGTCTTCCGGCGCGACGAGGTTCAAAGTCGCGCGAATACGCTCGTCTAGCAGATCTGGATCAACATGCTCCGGCCGGAGGTTTGAAACCCGCAGCTCCAGCGCTGCACGTTGTGCGCGAACCGTCGCGAGATTGGCAGTTGCGGTTCGGATCTCTCGGTTGAGGTGCAGCCACGCCTTAAACCCGCGCTCGCCTTCAACGAGATGATAGGCAAAGTATCCGGTAAGCGCGATCCCGATCGCCGGGCCGAGGACGAGATGTGCGCGGCGCCGCATCGCACGCAATACGCTCATGCGCAGAAAGGATCATGAGATGAAGGAAGGGTCAACTGCAGGAGCTCACGGCTTCGAATTTGCTCGCCAATCGCGCTATCGCCGCAACACCGCGCGGCCGGGATATCGCGCCGAAGCGCCGAGCTGCTCTTCAATGCGGATCAGCTGGTTGTACTTGGCGAGCCGGTCCGAGCGCGATAGCGATCCGGTTTTGATCTGACCGCAATTGGTTGCCACCGCCAGGTCGGAGATCGTCGTGTCCTCAGTTTCGCCGGAGCGGTGCGAAAATACGGCTCCCCAACTCGCGCGCTGCGCGATCTCGACGGCCTCAAGGGTTTCGGACAGCGTCCCGATCTGGTTCACTTTGACCAGTAAGGCATTGGCTATTCCACGCCCGATACCGTCTCGCAGCCGCTGGGGGTTCGTCACGAACACGTCGTCCCCGACCAGTTGGATTTTGTCGCCGAGTTCTCGCGTGAGCTGAGCCCAGCCCTCCCAATCGTCCTCGGCCATTCCGTCCTCGATCGATACGATCGGGTAACGGCGCACCAGATCGGCCCAATAGGCGGTGAGGCCAGCCGCATCGAGCGTCTTGCCCTCTCCGTCGAGGTGATAAGCGCCGGCGCGGTAGAACTCGCTGGCCGCGGGATCGAGCGCCAGCATGACATCGTCCCCGGCATGATATCCGGCCGCCTCGATCGCCTGCATGATCATCCCCAGCGCCGCGTCGGCCGACGCGAGGTTGGGGGCAAACCCGCCTTCGTCCCCGACATTGGTGTTGTGCCCGGCATCGGCAAGCTTCTTGCGCAAAGCATGAAAGATTTCTGCCCCGGCGCGAATTGCCTCGGAGCACGAAGCTCTCCCGACCGGCATCACCATGAATTCCTGGATGTCGATCGGGTTGTCGGCATGAACGCCGCCGTTGATGATGTTCATCATCGGCACCGGCAATGTCCGCGCAAAGACGCCACCGACATAGCGGTAGAGCGGAACTCCCGCTTCGGTCGCCGCCGCCTTCGCGCAAGCAAGGCTCACGCCGAGGATCGCGTTAGCGCCGAGCCGGGATTTGTTAGGCGTTCCGTCGAGCTCGATGAGCAGG
>JAFASL010000956.1 GCA_019244535.1 Alphaproteobacteria bacterium | reverse complement strand
GACGGGCATGCCGGCGCGATCCAGGCCGACCGGCATCGTGATCGCGCAAAGGCCGAGATAGTTGACCCAAGCGGTATTGCGGACGATGCGGCGGTTAACTCGGAGGTGGCTGTCCGCGTCCGCGACGTCCGACATCTGCGGCGGCGTGAGGCACAAGGTCGGCGACGCAATGACATCGACGGCATCGAGCCGCGGCACTGCGGCCCGGGCGAGATCGCCGAGCCGGCCAACACGGGCCAAGTACTCCCGCGCGCTCAGGCCTTCGGCGTTGCGCACAGCCGGCGCGATCACCGGGTCGAGCTTATCGAGCCACTCCGGCAGTTCCCGATCGAGAAAACTGCGCAGCTCGATCGCGCTGAGCCCGCCTTCGAGAAATACGCCATACGCCGCCTCCACCTCGGGCAAGGTGAAATCGCGCCCGACGGCGCCGGCGCGAACAAGCGTGTCGACCGCTTCCTGCGCGGTTTCGGCGATCCCGGGATCGCAGTCGCGCCACAGGAACGGATCGCCGACGCCGATGCGAATTCCGGCCAAATCGCGCCTACCTGCTTGCGCGATCAACGCGGGCGCGTCGATGCCGGCGGGATCGAGCGCGGCAAAGCCATAGGCCAGATCGGCGATGCTGCGGGCCAGCAGCCCGGGCGTGTCGAACGTAAACGACAGCGGCACGACGCCATCGGTGGACCAGCGCCCGATCGTGACCTTCAAGCCCGCATTGCCGGTCATGCAAGCCGGGATGCGCACCGAGCCCGCCGTATCGCTCCCAAGCGCCAGCAACGCCGAGCCTTCCAGCAGACTGACACCAGCACCGCTCGACGACCCGCCGACCGAGCGATGCGCGGTCGCGTCCCATGGGTTGTACGGCGCCCCGTGATGGCTGTTCTGGCCGGTGCCGCCGAACGCGAATTCGACCATCTGGGTCTTGCCCATGATCACGCCGAGCTGGCGGCGCAACGTCGCGACCAGCGGCCCATCGCGTTCCCAGGGATCGGTCGGCAGCCGCCGGCTCGACCCAGCAAAGCAGGGATATCCGGCGGCGGCAAACAGGTCCTTGATCGAGACCGGCAGCCCCTGAAGCGGCCCGGCCGACACCCCCGCAGCAAATGCGGCGTCAGCCGCCTTGGCGATGGTGCGGGCCTGCTCCGGCGCCCAGAACGAATAGGCGTGCAGGCGCTCGCCGACGCGCTCATGCCGGGCAATTGCCGCTTCGACCAGTTCCCGAGCGCTCGCCCGCCTTTCGCGCAAATCGCGTGCAATCTCGATCAGCGGACGGGAGAGCAGATCACCTGGCATCGTCATCTCCTGTAATGCCGCGCCAATAGGAGCCGATGAAATCTAGTATGGATGGCGATCGAGCGGCGCATGCGGCTGCTCCAGGCCGTCCACCGGAATGTTGCGTCCGTTGATCCAATGAGCGCGCGGCGACGCCGTGAACCCGATCACATCGGCGACCTCCTCGGCGGTGCCGAGCCGGCCCATCGGGAAACCGTGCTGGACGTAATCTTCGAAATAATCCGGATTGGTGAGCCGTAGCGGTCCCGGCCGTTGCCCTCGACCAGGATCGAGCCAGGTGACACAGTGTTGACGCGAATGCCGTACGGCACGAACTCCAGCGCCCAGCGCTCCGTGTCAAAAATCAGCGCCGCCTTGGCTGCACCGTACTGCCCCGACATCGCAAGCTGCGGCGTCCAGCCGGAAATTCGATGCGATATTGATTACCACGGCTCCTGGCCGGCCCCTCATATGCGGCAAGGCAAGCCGCATCATGCGCACGGTCTGGACCAGGTTGCGTTCCAGCGCGCCGCGCCGGTCGGCATCGCTGCTGTCCCCAATACGTGCACCCCTGCCGCCCCCGCCGACATTGTTGATCAGGATATCGATGCCACCATGGGCGGTGACCGTGGCATCGATCAGCCGGGCTGCATTGGCGGGATCCGCAACATCGGCTGGGTGAGCCGCCACTGTGGCGCCGGTGCTGCGCAGTGCCGCCTCCGCCCAGCGCAGCTGCTCGGCCGAGCGAGCCGACAACATGATGCGACAGCCCTCGGCGGCAAACGCCCTGGCAGTCGCCAACCCTATGCCGCGGCTCGACCCGGTAATCAGCACGACCTTGCCGTCCAGTTTCAGATCCATGCCGCCACTCCCCGGAACTACTCCAATTCGATCTCCTAGGATGGGCTTTCGCCGGCCAGTGCGATGCACTCGATCTCGACGCCGTTGCCGTTGCTGAGCTGCAGGGCGCAGGTGGTCCGAGCCGGTGGATCGGCCGGAAAAAACTCGCGCCAGACCCGGTTCATCTCGTCGAGATCCCTGCTGTCAGCGAGCACGACGCTCATCTTGACAATGCGGTCGAGACCGGACCCGGCGGATTCCAGCATGTGTGCCATGTTGCGCAGCGTCTGCCGAACCTGCTCTGCAATCGGGCCGAGATTTCGCTCGCCGGTGACCGGGTCAACCGGACCCATGCCGGACAGGAAGATATAGTCGTCGACCCGAATGCCCGGTGAATGCGGCAGGTTGGCGTTGCGTGAGACATTGAGCTTGGGATTTTTCGGCTCGACCACGCTGCGCACAAGACGCTCGGTCATCGGATCACCCCGTTGCTCAAGCCAGCGCGACGCAT
>JAFASL010000864.1 GCA_019244535.1 Alphaproteobacteria bacterium | reverse complement strand
ACAGCAGCGAGGCCCCGATGACACTGAGCACGAGGTTGTGTGGCGGCATCGGCTCCGTTGCAAAGCCGCGCCGCCGGCCCATGACCAGCGCCGCCATCAGGCCGGCGAAACCGGAATTGATGTGCACCACCGTTCCGCCGGCAAAGTCGAGCACACCTGCATTGTTTAGAAAGCCGTCCGGCCCCCAAACAAAATGCGCGATCGGCGAGTAGACGCAGATGCTCCACAGCCCGATGAACCACAGCAACGCCGAGAACTTCATGCGATCGGCGAAGGCACCGCAGATCAGCGCCGGCGTAATGATCGCAAAGGTCATCTGGAAACACATGTAGACCGACTCAGGGATCGTCTTCGCCAGCTCGTTGACCGAATCGAGGGTCATCCCATAGAGCAGGAACCGGCTCGTGCCGCCCAAAAAGGCCGACCCCGGCGTGAATGCGAAGCTGTAGCCGATCACCATCCACAGCACGGTGACGAGACAGGTCACCGCAAAGCTCTGCATCACCGTCGCCAGCACGTTCATCTTGCGGACCATGCCGCCATAGAACAGTGCGAGACCCGGAATGGTCATCATCAGCACCAGCGCCATGGAGGTCAGCATCCACGCCGTGTCGCCCGAATCGAGTTTCGCGGCTACCGGGGCTGCGGCGTCGGCCGGTGCCGGCGCTTGCGCCGCAGCCGAGAGCGTCAGCAGCAGTATCATCGATGCGGCCAGCATCAGCCGTTGCAAAACAAGCGGTAGGGATTTCATCAGCTTCTCCGAAAGACGATAGGCGCGAGGCGAACCGTTTCCTGATCCATGAGCCGGACGCGTTGCCGCTGGGAACCAAGATCCGTGCCAATCGAGCTTGCCCAGCGTTCCTCGGTAAGGCCGCCTACGCACGCGCACCGCCGACCGCCGGTCGTGGGCTCCCGCGTGCAGTCTGCTGCGACGCTTGGTGCTCAAAAAATAGGCATCAGCTTGATATCTGATGCCGATGTGGGCCGGCCCGCTTGTGATCAACGCGTCAGCAACGAAACCAGGAGCGCAAGCGCCAGCAGCGCCGCCAAGCCCTGCCAGACCTGCAGCGGTGCGCGCTCGTAGAGCGTCCGCGGGCGGCGAATTTCCGTCGGGGCGCGCGCCGGCCCGGCTTCCATCTCGAACGCGAACTCGGTCATGTCGCGAGAGCGCTCGGCAGGATCGACCGCGATCGCCCGCGCGAGCGTCGCCTGCAACCAGGCCGGAAGATCCGGCCGCAGCGCGGAAAAGTCTTTTGGCCGGTTGCGCCGCGGCGGACTGGTGGCGTCGAGATTGCCGTACGGGAATTCTCCAGTGAAAGCGCGGAACATCGTGATCCCGAGAGCGTAGATGTCGGTCGCCTCATTGCCGGGTTCGCTCTCGAACATTTCGGGCGCCATATAGGCCGGAGTGCCGGGAATCTCCTCGGGTGGAAAATCCTCGAGCCCCGGCACGCGGACGACGCCGAGATCGATCAGCTTTAGAGAACCGCCGCTCTCGAGGATTACATTGTCCGGCTTAATGTCGCGGTGGATGATGCCGGCGCGATGCAGCGCCGCTGCCGCGCGGGCCAGTTTGACGGCGATGTTGCGCCCTTCTTCCAAGCCGAGCGCCGGACTTCGCGACAGCCGGGTCTCCAGGAGCTCGCCCTGGTAGAGCGGCATGACCGTATAGAGACAGGTCTGGCGTCGGGGCGGTAATTCAACGACGCGCCCTACCCAGGGATTGTGTATCCGGGCGCCGACCCAGGCCTCGCGGACGAAAGCCGCGCGGTAGGCGTCGATACTCGCCATCTCGGGTTTGGGGAACTTGACGGCGATCGTGCCGCCCTCGACTTCGTCCTGCGCGCCGAACAGGCGAGTGTATCGGCCCTCCGACAGCAGCGCCTTCAGGACGAACCCGTCGATCGTATCGCCCTGCTGCGGAGCCGGGATCACGGGCAGCTGAAGGATGGCGGCGCTGACATCGGCTGATCCCGCCGGCGGCAGCGCCACCACGTCCAACACCAGCGCTGTGCAGTTGTCGGTGCTGCCGGATTGCAGCGCGGCGGTAACCAATGCATTAGCGGTGACTTCCGGAGCGGACCGCTCGCGCAAAATGCCGGCAATGCTCTCTTCCGCGAGAAACCCGTGTACGCCGTCGCTGCACAACAGAAAACGATCGTGCAGTGCCACCGGCTGCGTGGCGTAATCGAGGCGAACTTCTGTCTCCACCCCGAGGGCGCGGTTCAGCGTGTGAGAGCGCCCTCCGCCGTCCTGGCGGACATGGTCGGTCGTCAGACAAGTCAGGCGATCGCCGCTCAAACGATAGGCGCGCGTATCCCCGACATGCAGCAGGTGGGCGGCGCGGCGGCGCAGCACCAGCGCCGTCAGTGTGCAGCCCATTCCGGCGAGCTTGGGGTCTTGGCGCGCCATCGTGTTGATCCAGCCATTGAGCGCACTGAGGATTTTGGCGCCTGCCCGCTGCACCTCCATGGTCTCGGGCAGATCACAAAATCCGTCCAGGAAGCCGCGTACCGCGGTCTCGGCCGCAACACGGCCGCCTTTCGCGCCGCCGATGCCATCGGCGATCGCGGCAATCACCTCCTGGCGAGGCTCGGCCAGTTCGACGCCTGAGAGCGCGCCTGCGAAATCCTCGTTCGCCTTGCGCGGCCCGGTCCTCGATGCGAACCCGACGCTTGCCTGTACGCTGGTCTCAACAGTCGCCATAACACCTGTTCCGAAGGCCCCCCGATCGCCTCGATCCGGACGAGCGGTGGTCGAAAGCGCCTTCGCGTTGCCTATTCCAGCCGTCACCGCAATTTCTCGACGCTGCACTGACTACGGCGAAAATAACCGCCGGTGCTCGACGCGACACTTGCTGTGAGAGCGCCCGATTTGCGGTCGAGCGTATAATTTCCGCCGTCCTTCGGATCGAACCAGGAAATTTCGGCTTTGCTGATGTTGGCGCGATAGGAATCGACGGTAGCATTCCGGTAATCGATCATAATCTGCCATGACGCGCCGCTTACCGGATTGGTGCAGGTGATTGCCGTCTCACCCTCCTGCGCGCCAGCGTCGGTCACCGAGACGGCCAAACCAGCCGTGAAAACCGCTGCCCCGGCCGCCAGAATTCTGCTGCGAAACATCATCGCGTCCACATCGCTCCGCGCCGGTCCATATACCAAGCGCGACCCTGTGCAAAGCAAGCGGCGCGGAGGGGGCGAAGCGGATACCGCTGTTTGCTTAATTTTTGTGCGAGCGATTACGGAGCTTCGATCCGGCGCCTCCCAGCAAATACCGGCTAGTCCAGCGATTAAGACGACATTTCGACTGGCATAGCTTTTGCCTCTCCTCACTTAGTCCGCTCATTCGGCGCAATGATTGGGCACCGCTGGTTGTGAGGCTCGTCGCAACGGAAGAAAAGGGGGATACATCGATGCTGGTACCATCACCCAAATGGCTCGATTCCGGCAACAACGCATGGCAGCTGGCAGCGGCGACTTTCGTCGGTCTGCAGAGCATCCCCGGTCTTGCGGTTCTTTATGCCGGATATGTCAAACAGAAATGGGCGATCAATTCCGCCTTCATGTGCTTCTACGCCTTCGCGTCGGTCTTGGTCGTGTGGGTTCTCTTCGACTACAACATGGCGTTCGGGGAGCAATGGTTTCCGTTTCTCGGCAAACCGGCGCTAGCCACCTCTGCCAGCTTCACAACGGGCCAGGCGGTGATACCGGCAGCGTCCTCCGGCATGCCGGAACTGACCTTCCCGATGGCCACGCTGATTTTCTTCCAATTCGTGTTCGCCGCAATCACGGTAATCATTCTCGGCGGCTCGGTGCTCGGCCGCATGAATTTCACCGCATGGGTGATCTTCTGCCCGGTGTGGATGACCTTGGTCTACACCGTCGGGGCGTTCAGCCTGTGGGGCGGCGGCTGGCTCTCGCAGTTGGGGGTGCAGGACTTCTCCGGCGGCTACGTCATCCATCTTGCCGCCGGCACTTCTGGGTTCGTGGCGGCCGCTGTGGTCGGGCCGCGCTTGCAGATCGATCGCGAGCAGTTTCCGCCCAATAGCCTACTGGTCACGTTGATCGGCGCCGGCATCTTGTGGCTGGGGTGGAACGGCTTCAACGGCGGCGATCCTTACTTTGCCAATCACGATGCGGGCGCGGCCGTTCTCAACACCAACACGGCGACTGCCGTAGCCCTTCTTGTATGGACGCTGATGGACAAAATGGCCTACGGCAAGCCGTCGATCATCGGCGCGGTCAACGGCATGATCGCGGGCTTGGTGGCGATCACGCCAGCTGCCGGCTTCGTCAATGGCTGGGGCGCCATCATCATCGGCATCGTTGCCGGCATCATCCCGTGGTGGTCGATGAACAAGTTCCAGAAGACCAGCTTCATGATGAGGGTCGACGACACGCTGGGCGTGTTTTCAACGCATGGAATTGCCGGCCTGACCGGTGGGCTGCTCGTCGGTATTCTCGCCAACCCGGACATGCTCGAATACATCGGCACCGATAAGGAGGCACCCGGCGTCAACGTCACCGGATTGCTTTACGGCGACCCCGGAAATCAGCTCCTGCTGCAGCTCGCCGGCGCGGCCTTTATCATCGTCTACAACGCGATTGCGACATTCGTGATCCTCAAGGTCATCTCGATCTTCGTTCCGTTGCGCATGAGTGACGCGCAACTGGCGGTTGGCGACGACGCCGTTCACGGCGAGACCGCCTATGCGATCACACTAGGCCAAGCTGCCGAATAACGGCCGTCTGGGAGCCTGCTGGATGATCTTCTGTAACCCGCGCTGACGCGCGCGATGGCTCACGCGGGTTCGGCGGAAGCGGGTCGTTCGGCCCGCTCACCGCGCCGGTCTGATGTTCTGGTTCAGGCGAAACAGGTTGTCCGGGTCGTATATCGCCTTCACTGCGGCAAGACGCGCATAATTGCCGCCGTAGGCGGCCCGGACACGCTCCTCGCCCTCTTCGCCTAGGTTGTTCGCATAGACCCCGTCGGTTGCGAACGGCCGCGTTGCTTCCCAGAATTTTCGGGCCCAGGTGATGTGGCGCTCGTCCTCTGCTGGGTCTTCCCAGATTGCGGCGGGGAAGCAGTCATAAGCGGCGTCACGGTTACCATAAGCTGTTGCATCCGCGGGCACGCGCGCAATCGCGCCTCCCACCTGCTGCAAGACTGCGAGCGACAGCGGTGAGGTTGCGCAAGCATACCCGTCGACCAGCGCATCGATGGCCGAATCGGACAAGCCTTTCAGAAATTGCGCCTTCCAGTAGTAACGGCGCCCCGGAGCGAATAGCGGATCGGCTGATGCCTGCAGTGCGGTGTATGCCACCGGCGCGATCAGATCTTGCAGGGGCTGGCCGAATTCGCGCAGCGGCCGGAGCGCACGCTCTCCTTCATCGACCGGGCCAATGTAGCATACGGATAGAGCCACCAATCGGCGACCGTCGGGCGCGGTCAGGAAAACGGCATCGGTGCTGATGTCATCCGGCGCTGTTCTGGAGAAGCTTCGGTAAAACCTTAGAACTTCTCGGGCTCGGTCGAAGTCGTGGACGAGTAGACCGCCCAGAATTTGCGGGCCGAGCAGATGCAATCGATAGGTGAAGGAGGTCACGATGCCGAAGTTGCCGCCACCACCCCGGATCGCCCAAAACAGATCGGGGTTTGTCGTGGCGCTGGCGGTCACGCACCGCCCGTCAGCAAGCACCATCTCAGCTGAGAGAAGGTTGTCGTAGGCGAGTCCAAGCTTGCGCCCGAGTCGGCCAAACCCGCCGCCCAAAGTCAGTCCGGCGATACCGGTGTCGCTGTTCACACCCATAGTGACGGCAAGGCCATGGGCCTGGGTTGCAGCATCAAATTCACCCAACCTCAGGCCCGGCTCAGCCCGAACGGTGCACTGCTCGGGGTCCACCAAGACGGCTTTCATCCGGGAAAGGTCGATCACCAGTCCGCCATCGCAAACTGAAGCGCCGGCAACGCTGTGGCCACCGCCGCGCACAGCTAGGGTGAGCCCGCAGGTGCGAGCCGCGTTCACCGCTTCAACGACGTCCTCCCGCCTCGCGCACATCAGAATTGCGGCCGGCCTCTTATCGACTAAGCCGTTCCAAACTCGCCTTGCGGTCTCATAGCCATCCGATTGTGGCAGAAGGACCCCGCTGCGCAGACGGGTACTCAGACGATCGATGCAAGCACCGAGAGTGGTTATTTGCGGTCGGTACGGCAGGGTCGCAGTCTTCCCTTCCAT
>JAFASL010000875.1 GCA_019244535.1 Alphaproteobacteria bacterium | reverse complement strand
TGTGTCGAGCGGCTCGATTTTCTGGGCGGTCACACGCAGGCTCTCTTCCTCGCTGCGCACATCGACCGTGACGACGAGCGGCTGGCCGGAGTCGAGGAGCGCGCGCGCCTCACGGAGGATTTCCGAGAACAGCACCACCTCATAGGTGCCGCTCGGGTCGGACATCTGCACAAACGCAAAGCGGTTGCCGCGCCCCGAGGTGCGCTCCTTGCGGCCGATCACGATCCCGGCCAGCCGGAAGCGGTTGGTCGGGTTGGCGGCGAGGCCCGCCGGGAGGTCGGCCCAGCGGATGATGCCGGCGCGTTCGAGGCTCTTGCCGTAGGGATCGAGCGGATGGCTCGACAGATAAAAGCCGATCGCGGCGAATTCGTGCTGTAGCCGCTCGACCGGCGGCCAGTCCGCGATCAAAGGCAGCGACGGGCGCGGAACAAAGCTCGGGTCGATGCCGGCAAAGAGGCTCTCCTGGCGGCTCTCGCGCTCTTCGGCCGCCTGGCTCGCCTGCCGCAAAAGCAGTTCCGCCGCGGCGAAAATCTGTGCCCGATTGGAGTTGAGGCTATCAAAGGCGCCGGCCTTGGCGAGACTTTCGAACTGGCGGCGGTTGAAGCTCTTTGCGTCGAGGCGCCGCGAGAAATCGGCAAGGTCCTTGAACCGGCCGCGCGCTTTGCGTTCGGCGACGACCTCCGCCATCGCCTGCGCGCCGACCCCCTTAACCGCGGCGAGAGCGTAGCGGATCGCGGGCTTGTCCCCCTGCTCGACCGCGAAGGTCACCTCCGAGCGGTTAATGTCGGGCGGCAACAGCCGGATGGCTAGCCGGGCCAATTCCTGGCGGTAGACGTTGAGCTTGTCCGTGTTGCCGAGGTCCAACGTCATCAGCGCGGCGAGAAACTCGACCGGGTAGTTGGCCTTCAGATATGCGGTCTGGTAAGTCACGAGAGCATAGGCGGCGGCGTGCGGCTTGTTGAAGCCGTAGCCGGCGAATTTGGCCATCTGGTCGAAAATCAGCTCCGCCCGGTCGCGCTCGACGCCGCGCGCTGCGGCACCTTCTAAAAACAACTGGCGTTGCGCCTCCATCTCGGCCGGGATCTTCTTGCCCATTGCACGGCGCAACAGATCGGCGCCGGCGAGCGAATAACCCGCCAATACCTGCGCGATCTGCATGACCTGCTCCTGATAGGTCATGACGCCGTAGGTTTCCTTCAGGATCGGCTCGAGCGCCGGATGCAGGTAATCGGGCGCCTCCTCGCCGTGCTTCACCGCGATGTAGCGCGGGATGTTCTCCATCGGCCCCGGCCTGTAGAGCGCATTGGCCGCGATGATGTCCTCGAAACGGTCCGGCCGCAGCTTTCTCAGCATGTCGCGCACGCCGGCGCCTTCGACCTGGAAGATGCCGACCGTATCGCCGCGCGCCAGCAACTCATATGCGCCGGGGTCGTCGAGCGGCAGGTTCGAGAGATCGAGATCGACCCCGCGTGCGGCGAGCAGCTCACGGGTGCGCGCCAGCACCGTCAACGTCTTCAGGCCGAGGAAGTCGAATTTGACGAGCCCGGCGAGCTCGACCCATTTCATGTTGAACTGGGTGACCGGGATGTCGGAGCGCGGGTCGCGGTAGAGCGGCACGAGCTCGGTCAACGGGCGGTCGCCGATCACGACGCCGGCGGCATGGGTCGAGGCGTGCCGGTAGAGGCCTTCGAGCTTTAGCGCGATCGCGATGAGCCGCCCGACACTCTCGTCGGTGTCGCGCTGCTGCTGCAAAGCGGGCTCGGCCGCGATCGCCTCCTCGAGCGTGACGGGGTGCGCCGGGTTGTTCGGCACGAGCTTGCACAGGCGGTCGACCTGGCCGTAGGGCATCGCGAGCACGCGGCCGACATCGCGCAATACCGCTCGGGCCTGAAGTTTACCGAAGGTGATGATCTGCGCGACGCGATCGCGGCCGTATTTCTGCTGGACATAGCGGATCACCTCGTCGCGCCGGTCCTGGCAGAAATCGATGTCGAAATCCGGCATCGAGACCCGTTCGGGGTTGAGGAACCGCTCGAACAGGAGCCCGAAGCGCAGCGGGTCGAGGTCGGTGATGGTCAATGCCCAGGCGACGACCGAGCCGGCGCCGGAGCCGCGCCCGGGGCCGACCGGAATCCCCTGGCGCTTGGCCCATTGGATGATGTCCGAAACGATCAGAAAATAACCGGAGAAGCCCATCCGGATGATCGTCCCGAGCTCGTATTCGAGCCGCTCGCGGTAGGGCTTGGCCTGCTCTTCGTGCTGCAGCCCCAACGCGGTGAGCCGCGCGGCGAGCCCGGCGATCGCAGCCCCGCGCAACGCCGTCTCCTCGTCGAGGCCGTCGGCGCTCGGAAAGGCCGGCAGGATCGGGGACCGCGGCTGCGGGATGAACGCGCAGCGCTGCGCGATCACCAGCGTGTTGTCGCACGCCTCGGGCAGGTCGGCGAAGACTTCGCGCATCTCCGCCGCCGGCCGGAAATATTGGGAGCGGGTCAGCCGCTTACGGTCGGTATCCGCCACTGCCGTGCCCTGCGCAATGCACAGCAGCGCGTCATGCGCCTCGTAAAAGTCTCGGTCGGGAAAATAAACCTCGTTGGTTGCTACCAGCGGCAGGCCATGCCGGTACGCCAGCTCGATCAGGCCCGGCTCGCAACGCGCTTCGTCGGCCGTTCCGTGGCGCGTCAGCTCGACATAGAGCCGGTTCGGGAACGCCGCCGCAAGTTCGCCGAGCACGGCCTGCGCGGCTTCGGCCTGCCCCTCGGCGAGAAGACGTCCAACCGGCCCTTTCGCCCCGCCCGCGAGGCAAAGCAGCCCCTCGCCGGCGCCGCCCAGCTCGCCTCGGCTGATTGTCGGCTCGCCCGTCGCTTCGCTGTCGAGATAGGATCGGCTTACCAGGCGCAGGAGGTTGCGGTAGCCGGTTTCGCTTTGCGCCAGCAGCGCGATCCGGTCGGGCTCGCAGAATGTACGGCCCAAGCGGCCGCTTCCTTCCGTCGTGCCGCGCTCAACCGCGATCTCGCAGCCGATGATCGGCTGCACCCCTGCCGCGCTGCAGGTCGTGGCGAATTCGAGCGCGCCGAACAGATTGCCGCTGTCGGTGACCGCAACGGCCGGCATCCGCTCAGCTTTGCATAGCGCAGCCAGCTCTTTGATCCGGACCGCGCCGGCTGAAAGCGAGTACGCAGTGTGGACGCGAAGGTGAACGAAATCGGCGAGCGGCATGACGCCAGCATCGCATATCCGCCGCTGCCCGTCAGCCAAACGGCCGCGAGATCAGGGAAATAGCCGGAGAATTCCTATCAGTACCGCGACGCATCAGACGGAGGGATTCGCCAGACCCTCACCCGCCTCGCTCGGTGGCGGGTCTGGCTCAGCCGAATGGCTTCAGTCGTCCGTCTTCGAGCGCGACGACGCGGTCGAGACGGCGGGCGAGGTCGAGGTTGTGGGTCGCTATCAATGCCGCGAGGCCGCTGTGACGGACGAGGTCGAGCAATGTCGTCAAGACGCTGTCGCCGGTGGCATGGTCGAGATTGCCGGTCGGCTCGTCGGCCAGCAGGATGCGGGGCTCGTTGGCCAGCGCCCGGACGATCGCGACGCGCTGCTGCTCGCCGCCCGACAGTCGCGCCGGGCGGTGCCGGGCGCGGTTCGCGAGGCCGACGCGGTCGAGCAGCTCAGCCGCCTTGCCGCGTGCGCGGCTGCGTGCGACGCCGGCGATCATCTGCGGCAACATGACGTTTTCGAGAGCCGAGAATTCCGGCAGCAGATGATGGAACTGGTAGACAAAGCCGATTTCGGAGCGGCGCAGCAAGGTGCGCCGCTCGTCGGATAGGCTTCCGCAATCCTCCCCGCCGATCAGCACCGCGCCACCGTCGGGGCGTTCTAGAAGCCCGGCAATGTGCAGCAATGTCGATTTCCCGGCGCCCGACGGGCCTACCAGCGCGACTATCTCGCCAGGGCGTAGGCCGAGATCGATGCCGTCCAGTACCGTCAGCTCGATTCCAGCGAGCAGGAAGACCCGGCGCACCCCCCGCAATTCGAGCGCCGGCGCGGGGATCGCCTGCGGCGTCCCGAGAGCCTCATTCGCAGGGCCTTTCTCCCGCAATCTACCGATAAAGCTTTCCGGCAGCGGCATCACTCGTAGCGCAGGGCTTCAACCGGGTCGAGTCGGGCGGCGCGCCACGACGGGTAGAGGGTGGCGAGGAAACTGAGTCCGAGCGCCATCATCACGACGGCGGCGACCTCGCGGGAATCGATCCGTGCAGGGATGCGCGTGAAGAAATAAATTTCGGCGGCGAACAGGTCGGTTCCGATGATTCTTTGCAGTGCTTGCCGGATGGCTTCGATGTTGTCGGTAAAGACAAGTCCCAGCACAAACCCGGCAATCGTCCCGATGATGCCGATGCTGGCGCCGCTCAGGA
>JAFASL010000852.1 GCA_019244535.1 Alphaproteobacteria bacterium | reverse complement strand
TACCGCTGCAGATCGGCCGTGCGATAGCCGCCGCCGAGCTCGATGATCGCGATGCACTCGCCTTGTCCGGTGCCGGCCGGGAAGCCATACAACGCGGCGAGTTGGGTCGGCGTGAAGGACGTCGAGGCGGCAGCGGCTGCATGCCATTGCACATTGCCATTGGTGGGGCGGGTGCGGAAATGCGGCCGCGCCTGAGGCCGATTGTCGAGGCCGAGCACGGCAGTCACCGCTTCCTGCAGGTCGTCCGGGAGATGGACTGGCCCGGTCCTGCCGCGGTAGGAACCGCCGGGATGCTCAAATTCCTGCAGATCCACGCCAAACGCGTCGTTGAACTGCGCCACGGTGCCGGAGAGCACGACTGCCCGTCGGCCTTGGTGCTCCTGGACGACAGTCAGACCGTGTTGGTGCGCAAATTTCCTGACGGCCTGAATGTCGGCAGTGTCCGCCCCAAATTGCTTGGCGTACTCGTCATGGGTCAGATGGCGCTGCGATTTGTCTCCGACTGCGATTTTCCTCATCCGTTGCTGCAGCGCATCAGGCTGGTGGTGGCGCAGGACGACAGTGACCTCCAATCGTTCCGCCGGATTGGCTTTTCCTAGTGCCCTGGCGCCCGGCAGCGGCGCCCTCTCGCTACCAGCGAGCGGATTTCTTGGCATAGCTCCACACTCCTTGATTTTGTTGGCATGCCGCGCAGCATGTGCAAGCGGCTCTGCGGCGGCACGAAGCGGCAGCCGAACCGAAGTTCAATTTCCTATGGTGCTGGTTTACTAGGCCGGGATCACCAAACGACCTAATCAATTAACTATGACACAAGTATTCGTTAAAATCAAGAGCAATCGCGAACGGCGAGCGGCACCGCCGGCTCGCGACGCTAATTGCGTGCTCAAGCGGCCGCAGCAAAATCGGATTTGAGACGATCGTATTCGGCGCGCACCACATCCGTACCGTAAACGCGCTCGAGCCGGCGCACGGTGAAATGCGCGCGCGCCACGTCCTGGAAGTGCTCGGTGAAGGCCAGATTGACGGCCGCGCCACCGAGAGCGCCGAGCGCCGCTACCGCTTGCGCCGCCATCTTTTGCGAGACGACGACACCAAAGCGCCCCGTGATTTGCGTCAGAAAACGAACAAGGAAAGGCGCCCCCTCGCGTATCGCCCCTTTGTCGAGCGCGAAATCGGCGACCTCGACCAATCCGCGGGCGAGCATCGCGCGGACCGCGAAATAATCGGCCTGCACACCCTTCGCGTCGGCCGGCGGGCTGCCCAACGCAAACACTTCGAGGCAAGCGAGCCCGGTGCGCGGGTCGGTGAGGTCTTCGCCTTCCTCGCGCGCGATCGCCGCGATCGAGCGCAGCATGATCGTCGTTGAAACCGGCAGCTCGATAGCCAGCGCTGCGAGACCGAACGCCCCGCCGATTGCCCCCGACGTGCAGGCGAGCCCCGAATGCAGCTTGCGGCCGCCGGAAAGACGGCGGTTGCGCAGGCTTAGCAAGGCGACGTCGAGGGAGCGCTCAAGGGCGTTTTTCGCAAGCTTGGCGACTGCCGTCGAAGCGGCCGTTGGCAACGCCTGCTGCACCAGCCCGACCGGCTTCCCAGCGAGCGCCGCTAGCCGTCCGGCAAGGCTCGGGTTTTCGAGCCGGCGCACCGCCCCGTCGAGGGCTGCTAAATCAGCGGGGGGAATATTCATGCTGTAGTAGCTGAGCGCGTCGCGAGCGGCGCGCAAGGCGTCGATGCGCATAAGATCGATGCGCATAAGAGACGAATGTGCTGACGCTTCAGAGCCAATGTCGTCATATGGCAGCGACTTCCATTATAATCTTCATGTCTCATCCAAGCCGACAGAATGCCACCTCACCCTCCCGCTGACGCGAGCCCCTCCCTCTCCCCCGCGAGCGGCGGAGAGGGCTTCTCTCGCCTCTTTTACGGCTGGGTCATTGTCGGCGCCGGCATCGTCATAACCTGCCTCGGGATGGGCACGATGATGTCGCTCGGCATCTTCCTGCAGCCGATGTCGGCGGCGACCGGCTGGTCGCGTACGAGCATCTCGACGGCGGCGCTGCTCAATTTCCTCTGGATGGGCCCGGCGTCGTTCCTCTGGGGAGCGCTCTCCGACCGGTTCGGGACGCGGGCGGTCGTGCTGTCCGGCGGAGCGTTGCTCGGGGCAGGGCTCGCGGCGGCGAGCCAGGCCGCAACCGTTGGTCAATTCCAGATTCTGTTTGGCACGATCATCGGCATCGCGGCCGGCAGCTTCTATGCGCCATTGACCGCGACCGCAACACGCTGGTTTACCCGGCATCGCAGTCTGGCGGTGGCGCTCGTCTCGGCCGGTTTCGCAATCGGCTCAGCGACGGTGTCGCCACTCGCGCGCTGGCTCATCACCGAGTTTGGCTGGCGCACCGCGATGCTGACATTGGGCGTCCTCTCCTGGCTGCTGATCATTCCCGCCGCGCTGCTGGTGCGCAAACCCCCAGCACTGCCGCGTGCCGTGGCTGCAGCGAGTTCTGCGGACCGCGAGTTCACCGTGCGCCGAGCGCTGTGCACGCCGCAATTCGCCGCCATCTCGCTCACCTATTTTGCGTGCTGCGCGGCGCATTCAGGGCCGATCTTCCACATGGTCAGCCATGCGATCGATTGCGGCGTACCGGCGATGGCCGCGGCCACCGTGTTTGGCGCGGCCGGTGTGGCGTCATTGAGCGGCCGCGTCATCGGCGGGCTCGCGGCCGACCGCATCGGCGCCAAGCCGATGATCATCTTTGGGCTAGCGCTCCAGGCTCTTTCCGTGAGCCTTTACGTTTTCACCCGCGGGCTCGCGGGCTTTTACGGCCTAGCACTGATGTTCGGGTTTTCCTATGGCGCTGTTATGCCGCTCTACGCGATTCTCGTGCGCGAATATTTCGGCGCGCGGATCATGGGAACGATGTTCGGTGCAGTGAACATGGCCTCCACGCTGGGCATGGCGTTGGGCCCCTGGGCCGGCGGCTGGCTCTACGACGCCTATGGCAGCTATTTCTGGCTCTACATCGGCTCATTCGGCATCGGTCTCGGCGCCGTCGCGATCGCTCTCACCTTCCGGCCGCCCCGCGAACTCTCCATTGCGCTGCCCAGCGCCCGCGTCACCCAAAGCGCATAGCCCACGGGTCGGCCTGAGAGCGCCTCGGCGCGGGCCGCCGCCCTCCTGCGGTTGCTATTCGCACCCGAACGTTGTTGATTAGGGCTAGCCCGCCCGCGGGCCCGCGAATATTCGACAACGAGACCAGGAGGGACCGCCATGTACAAAGCGCGTCTTTACAGAGGGCTGATTGCGGCACTTGCCGTCGGAGCAGTCGCCGCCGCTATTCCAAGCCGGGCGCAGCAGCCGGCGACCGGCCAGGCATCCCCGGCGCCTCCTTCAGCCCAGCCCGGCGCGGGCCAAGCCCCACCATCTTGGGCGCAGGGCCGGCCGGAGACCCCGGACGCCGCAAATCTGGCGCCGGTCGCGCCGCCGCCGATCGCCACACCGGTCGACAGGCTGCCGCTCGCCAAGCTGAAGCTGACCAAGGGGTTCAACCTGGAGGTCTATGCCGCCGGGTTGACCAATGCGCGCTCGCTGCGGGTCGACGACAAAGGCAACATATACGTCAGCACACGGCTGCTCGACCGGGTCTATGCGATCACCGACAACAACGGAAAGAAACAGGTCAAGACCATTGCAACCGGGCTCAATTCGCCAAACGGCATCGCCCTCCACAACGGCACCCTCTATATTGCCGAGATCAACAAGATTTCGAAGATCGACAATATAGCGGGTGTGCTCGACAATCCGCCAAAGCCGACCGTGATCTATGACGACCTGCCCAGCGATGCGCCGCATGGCTGGAAATTTCTGACTGTCGGGCCGGACAACAAGCTCTATTTCAATATCGGCGCGCCCTGTAACATCTGCATGCCGGACGACCGGCATGCGCAAATCCGGCGGATAAATCTCGACGGCAGCGGCGCCGAGGTCGTCGCACGCGGGATTCGTCAGATCGTCGGGATGGACTGGCACCCGCTAATGAAGGTCCTTTATTTCACCGAGAACCAGCGCGACTGGCTCTCCGAGGATCAGCCGAACGACAAGCTCAACCGGCTGCTCCATCCCGGGCAGGACAATTTCGGCTTCCCGTACTGCGACGGCGGCGATATTCCCGACCCGCAATTCGGCTGGGGCCACAGCTGCAACGATTTCACCAAGCCAATCGCGCAGCTTGGGCCGCATTCCGCGCCGCTCGGGATGCGCTTCTACACCGGCAAGATGTTCCCGAAGGAATACCAGAACGCCATCTTCATCGCCCGCCACGGCTCGTGGAACAAGAGCAAGAAGATCGGCGGCGACGTCGTAGTGGCGCTCTTGAACCCGGACGGGACGGTCAAGTCGATCGAGCCCTTCATAACCGGCTTCATCCAGGACAACAATTATGTCGGCCGTCCGGTCGACATGGAGTGGCTGAAGGACGGGTCGATGCTGCTGTCCGACGACTATAACGGCGCGGTGTATCACATTACCTATGGCCCGCCGCGGCAGGTCAGCATGGGCCACTAGGCGAAACGTATGGGGCGTGCCGGCACAGCCGCGCCGCTTCTTGCGGCATTTCTGGCCGGTGCGTCCTGCGCCATTGCCGCCGATCTGGGCGAGAAGCTTGCTCCTTGCCTCGCCTGTCACGGCGCGGAAGGGCAATCCGAACTGGACAACGTGCCCTCGCTGGGCGCGCAGCCCGCGCCCTATACGGTGATCCAGCTGTTCATGTTTCGCGAAAAGATGCGCGTTGCCGACCCGATGAACGAAATGGCCAAGGATCTCGGCGACAGCGAGCTGCAATCGGTTGCGGATTTCATTGCAAAACAGCCGGCGCCCAGACCTCCTTCCGATACTGGCGATTCAGTCCGATTGGAAAGAGCCCGTGCGCTGACCGAGCAGAGCCATTGCAATGTCTGCCATCGCCCGGACTTCTCCGGACGGGAGAACGTGCCCCGGCTCGCCGACCAGCGCGAAGATTATCTTTTAAAGACGTTGCGCGACTACAAGAGCGGTGCGCGCCGCGGTTACGACGCCTCAATGGCCGAGGTGCTCCAGCCGATCGATGACGCACAGTTCATTGAATTCGCCTACTACCTGGCGCGTTTGCGCTGATCGTGCCATCGAGCGCAGCCATTGCCGTCGGCGAAGAACTTTAGCCTGCCAATCCGCGTCACGGCAGCGCGCGTCACAAACGAACGGGAAGATCGCCGATCGACGGGGCTCCAGGATCATTGCGGGCGTCTTATAGCAGGCGGCCGAGAATAGACCACTCCCATTCAATCCCCGAGGAGGGGCAACACTAATGGCTCCGTACAACTTCGATGATCGCAACATATATGGAATACGCTGACGCCGCCGCCGGCCGAGCGCGCTCGCGGGCGCACCCGGAGAAAATGAGCGACGGCCCCAGTGAGCAGGCCTGCGGAGTCCTATGATACCTCACTGACCAAGATGGACCGTTTCGCTGCGGTCCTCTCTCGAGGACGGGTTTTCGCTCCGCAGCCCAGTGCGGTTACCTGGGTTTCGCGTCGGGGTCCCATCTTGCGAGCGGCATTACAAGAGCCGAAAGCGCGATAACCCGCCCGGCTCATGTATACCAACAATGGATCAAGTGAGGAAAACCATACCTGATGGGCTCCCCACCGGCGTGTAATTACCTGTGAAGGTCAGCGAGCCACGACCGCGCCCCGGATCTCCCTGGTCTTCGCCTTGGTCGCCCTCTCCCCGGTTAATGCTGAAAGTGGTAACGTTGTCGGCACGCTGGTTACCAACCGCGATGAACCGTCCGGTGGGATCGATGGTGAATATTCTTGGATAATCCCCGAGCGTTGAAGCGTGGCTTACCTGAGTAAGCCTGCCATCGTGGCCGATCGAGAAAACACCGATGGTGTCGCTTGTGCGGTTTGCCCCGTAGACGAAGTTGCCGTCGGCGGAAACACGGATTTCCGAAGTGAAGTCCGTACCGGCGAATCCAGGCGGCAGACTCGAGATGATCTGCTGTGCAGTAAGAGCTCCCGTAGCGGGATCGAAATGCCAAAACATGATGGTGGAGGCTTCTTCTTGAATGGAGTACATCCAGATCCCGTTGGGGTGGAAGGCGAAATGCCGGGGCCCATCGCCCGGGGGTACGCTCGCGAATCC
>JAFASL010000836.1 GCA_019244535.1 Alphaproteobacteria bacterium | reverse complement strand
GGAACCGAAGTCAGCGCGGTCGCGCGATAGCCGCTCGCCGCCATGATGTAGCCCGCCGCGGTGAAGCTCGGCATTAGGATGATCGTGTCGTGATTGGCCAAAGCCGCCTGACACACCGCGAGCGCGTTCATGTGGTAAAGCGGCGCGGCGACCAGGGGCCGCTCGGGGCGGCGCGGCCCCGGGCGCAGGCGCTGGTCAATCACCCAAAGGTGGCTGTGGTGCGACAGCACCACGCCTTTCGGCCGCCCGCTCGATCCGGACGTGTAAAGGAACATCGCTGGGTCCGCCGGATCGGGTGTTGTACTGGCAAAGGGCCGAGGATCCGACGATGCACCAAAATCTTCGCCGAAGGCCAACAGCGGCAGTTCGGGTGGGCAGAGCGGCCGGCGCGCTCGGTCGCACAGCACAAATTTCGCGCCGCAGTCGCGCAGGATAAAGTCGACGGTCGCGGCCGGCAGTTTCCAGTTGACCGGCACCGCCACCAGACCGGCGCGCATGATGCCGAGAACGGATGCAAGGAACTCGGCTCGATTGGCGGACAGAATGGCGACGCGTTGGCCCCGATCCAGCCCCCTTCCTGCGAGGCTCCATGCGGTCTCCTCGGCGAGGGCGTCGATCTCGCGATAGCTGCACAGCCGCGGCGCCGCCTCGGCGCCGAGATCGATCACCGCCGGCGCGTCGGGATCGCCCTCCCGCTCGATCGCATCGCCCAGATTATTCCATCGCATAGGTCGCCGCTCACTCGGCGAATACGAGGGCTGTGTTGAATGCGGCGGCGGCCGGGACGACTACCCTGTGCGGATCGATGCGCAATCCCTCGACGGAACGCAGGCATTGCTCGGTCTCGGCCAGCGATCGAACCCTGATCCCCAGAGCCGCAAGGTACTCGGTGCGGCCGGCCGGTTCGGCAGCGGCAGTGCCAAATTCGGCCGCCACCGCATCGGGTGTCGACAGCTCTATCTCCGCTGCTCCCGCACGAACGATTTGCCCGGTGCCGCGATTGGCCACGGCCGCCTGCCCGAAGAGACTGCAAAACAGCCTTGCCGTGCGTTGTGGATCGGGTGTCGAAACCACGACGCGGACAATCATGGAGGCGCCGTTCGGATGAGCCTGCCATTCGCGCCGCCACACAAGCTCCGAGGTTAGGTGCTCGCAAAAATAGACCCGGCCCATCGGCACCCCTGCCGGATCGAGCCGGGTGGTGCGAAACCGCGCGTCGTGCGTCGCCCCGTCGAGCACGACCGGCCGGGAGAAGGACTGCACCGGCAGGACCGGGAGGCCGGCCTCCGCCGCCTGCCGATATACCGCATCGGCATCCGCAGCTTTGAAGACCAGCCCGTTGAGGCCGAGCGGAAAGCGCATGATTTCCGCGCGGGTCGCGCCTTCCGCGGCAAAACCGAGCAGCTCCAAATAGTCGGTCGCGAACATCGCGAGGTGATTGACAGAGCCCAAGGTGTGGCGCCCGCGCGGCGTCAACTGGAAGCCAAGCGATGTAAAGCATCGCGCCGCCTCATCGATGCGGTCGCGCACATCGATCACGACGTGATCCAGGACGGGCGGGGGTGCAGCCATAGGAGCCTTCCATCCGGGGAAACAGCGGGCGGCCATCCAGGTTAGTCGTCGCACCGGCTGTGCCGCAAGGCATTGCCTTGTGGCACCGCTTATCGTTGACATGAGCGCATATGCTCTTATTTAGGTGCATATACTCTGAAAAAGGTCGTCGCGATGAACAGCACCGTGGGCGAACTCGAGGCCGGTTCCGGCGAGGCTCGGGCCACGGCCGCGCCGGCGAGGCCTGATTTCAGCGGGGCGATCCAAGGTTTCGGGTTGAAATATTTAGCCGGTTGTGCGCTCGCGCTCCTGATCGGAATAGGTGGGGCCTGGTATGCCCATGAATGGTGGACGGCCTGGCGCTTCATCGAGAGCACTGATGATGCCTATGTCGGGGGCGAAGTGACGGCGATCGCGCCAAAGGTCGCCGGCTTTATCGGCGAGGTAGCCGTTACCGACAATCAGGCGGTGCACGCCGGCGATCTGCTGGTCAAGATCGACGATCGCGATTACCGCGCCGGTCTTGCAAAGGCGAGGGCAGGGGTTGCCGCGCAGCAGGCAACGCTTGCAAACCTCGACGCGGCACGGGCTCTTCAGCAGACGATGATCGCGCAGGCCGACGCCGATGTCACGGCCGCGGACGCCGAGGTAACTCGGTCACAATTCGACGTCGTGCGCTATCAGCATCTCGCGTCCGACCAATACGCTTCGATGCAGCGTTTCCAGCAGGCCGACGCCGATAGCAAAAAGGCCATTGCCGCGGCAGCGAAAGCACGCGCGGCGCTCGCGGCAGCCCAGCGTAAGCTCGACGTCATCGATACGCAAAAACAGCAGACCGAGGCGGCGCTGGCGCAAGCCATCGCCGAGCGCGATCTCGCGCAGCTCAACCTCGGCTACACCGAGTTGCGCGCGCCGATCGACGGCGTGGTCGGCAATCGCAGCGCGCGTGCCCGCGCTTACGCAATGGTTGGTGCGCAATTGATCTCGTTGGTGCCGGCGCACGGCCTCTGGGTTGACGCAAATTTCAAGGAGAGCCAGCTCGCCCACATCCGCCCCGGATTGCCCGCGACTGTCGAGGCGGATGTCTTGCCCGGGCGGGTCTTTCTCGGGCATGTCGGCAGTCTCGCACCAGCCACCGGCGCCCAGTTCAGCGTTCTGCCGCCGGAGAACGCCACGGGAAATTTTACCAAGATCGTTCAGCGAGTCCCGGTCCGCATCCTGCTGGACGACGGCGCATCGACCTTGGGAGCCCTGCGTCCTGGCTTGTCGGTAACCGCAGCTGTGGATGAGCGGTCCTATCAGGAAGCTGCCCGATGAGCAGCCTCGCGCTCCGGCTCCCGAATTCGCGGCTGGCTCGCCCCGGTGAACCGGCTTTGCGCGCGAAGGTCTTTGCCTTTGCGAGCATGTCGGTCGGCTTTTTCATCGCGCTGCTGGATATCCAGATCGTCTCTGCGTCGCTCGGCGACATAGCCGGTGGCTTGTCGGCCGGCCCTGACGAGATCGCCTGGGTACAGACCAGCTATCTGATCGCCGAAATCGTTGTCATTCCACTTTCGGGTTGGCTGTCGCGCGTGATGTCGACGCGCTGGCTGTTCTGCATCTCGGCCGCCGGGTTTACCGGCACCAGCCTGTTGTGCGGCTGGGCCTGGGACATCCAGAGCATGATCGTTTTTCGCGCTCTGCAAGGGTTTCTCGGCGGCTCGATGATCCCGACGGTGTTCACGACCGCCTTTGTCTACTTCAATGGGCAACAGCGGGTCATTGCAGCGGCCGTCATCGGCTCGATTTCCTCACTCGCCCCGACATTGGGACCGACAATCGGCGGGTGGATCACCGACAATTATTCCTGGCACTGGTTGTTTTTCATCAATCTGCTGCCGGGCACCTTTGTCGCTGTCGTCGTGCCGGTGCTCGTGCGCATCGACCGCCCCAATCTCAAACTGCTGCGCGGCGCCGACTACCTCGGAATGGCACTAATGGCAGTGTTTCTCGGCTGTCTGCAATATACTCTGGAGGAGGGGCCACGCTGGGACTGGTTCGGCGACGCGACGATCCGCGCGACGGCCTGGATATCCGGAATTGCCGGCGCCGGCTTCGTTTGGCGCAGCTTGACTCATACCCAGCCGGTCGTCGACTTGCGCGCCTTCAAGAACCGCAATTTCGCGCTCGGCTGCTTTTTCTCCTTTGTCACCGGGATAGGCATTTTTGCGACGATCTACCTGACGCCGCTGTTCCTCGGCCGCGTGCGCGGCTTCAGCGCATTGCAGATCGGCTTCGCGGTGTTCTCGACCGGGGTTTTCCAGGTGCTCGCGATCCCATTTTACACCTTCTGCACCCGGTTCATCGATTTGCGCTGGCTGATGATGTTTGGCCTGGCCTGCTTCGCGCTCGGGATGTGGAACTTCTCGCCGATCACCCATGATTGGGGCTGGCGCGAATTGCTGCTGCCGCAGGCGTTCCGGGGCTTTGCGCAGTTGTTCGCTGTGGCCCCGACGGTGACCTTAACGTTAGGCGGCCTGGCGCCCGAAAGGCTGAAACTGGCATCGGGCCTGTTCAACCTGATGCGCAATCTGGGCGGTGCGATCGGGATTGCCGCGTGCGGCACGATCCTCAATGACCGCGCCAATCTGCATTTCCTGAGATTAGCCGAGCATTTGAACTCGACGAATACGCCAATGAAAGACTTCCTGCAGCAGGTCGGCGCCGAACACATGGTCAGATGGGGCGGTGATGCCGCGCATAGCGAAGCCGCAGCATTGAAGCAGCTTTGGTCGTTGGCCTGGCGGGAGGCGCAGACCCAGACCTACGGGGATGCGTTTCTGGCTATGGCCGCGTGCTTTGTCGTGGCGACTGGGATGGCGCCGCTGATGCGCAAGGTCGCGCCGCCGCCGAGACCGACGGCCGACGCTCACTGAACGGCGCTACCCGCGCATAAAGCCTTCGATCTCGTCGGAGGCCCAGGCGATCGCCCGATCGATGCTTTCGCCCTGCTGCGTGCACCGCGCGATCATCTTTGTCATCGTCGCTTGCGAATACATCTGCGTGGCGATGTTTGTCGGCGCTGGCGCGCAAGCGATCGAGGTGATGAGATCTTCACGCGGCGGGTAGTTGTAGAGGGTCCCCTTCGGCGGCTCCTCCTCGGCCCAGGTTTTGAAATCGCGCAGTTTCGCAAAGTTCGGCAGATCGTAGCCGTGACTCGCCGCAACGAGCTGCTCAACCTGCGGACGTTGCGACAAGTAAGTAAGCAGGCTCTTGGCCGCGGATTTGTTTGCCGAGAAGTTCCAAATGCCCCAAAAATACGGCAGTGAGGGGTCGTAGCGGCCCTTCGGACCGGCGGGCGGGTCGAACGTCCAAAGCTGCTCGGCGACTTTCGGCGCATCGCGCTTCGCGACCGCCCAGGCCGAAGGCGGGTTCATGATCAGCGCGCCCTTTCCCGAGATCAGCCATTTGTTGTTGCCGGCGTCGTCCCACGCAAAGACATCCGGCGGCAGAAACGGCACGATCTTTTTGAACCATTCGAGGGCCTGCTTTGTCGCGTCCGATTTGACCGTGACATTGCCCTCCTGGTCCACCAGCACCGAGCCGTAAGACGCGAACACAGCGCCGACCCAATCGACGGCGTCGGTTGTCTGGCCGAGCGGCATGCCAAACGGAAACCCCGCCTTCGAGCATTTCTCGGCGGCCTGCAGGAAGAGGTCCCAAGTCCAGCGGTCCGCCAGTTCCTTATTGGGGGATGCACCGGCCGGATACATCTGGGTCAGATCGAGCCCGACATGCTGCTTGAAGAGATCGATCCGCGCGCAAGGCGGCTTCGTCTGGCTTCCGACCGTGGCCGGGACAGCGATCCAGTGGCCCTTTTGCTTGCCGAGATATTCTGTCGCGGCGGTGACTTTTCCATATTGCTCCGTCAAGCCGGCGACGATGTCGTCGACCGGTTCGAGGTTCTCGGCGTTGCCGGATGCATACCAGGTCGGAAAGGCGAGAATGTCGTGGCCGCTGCGCGACTGCGCTTCGGCGGCGATCGTCAGCAAGTTTTTGTCGCCCTGTGACGTGATATAGTCGATCGCGACATCGACCTTCTCCTTGTCGCCCCATTCCTTGCACAGCTTGGTCAGCGTATCGTTGGCGCCCGGGACCCAGTGATCCCAGAAGCCGCAGGCGAGCTTGCCTGCAGCAAAGGATCCGCGCACAAACGGCAGAGCGAGCGCGGTGCCGGCGAGTGCAGTGGCCCGGAGCAGCTTGCGCCGCGTGACGTATAGATCTTCCATGGGAACCTCGCGGAGGCTTAAGTGGCGGGACAACGATTCTGGCTGGCCGTTCGATGCCGTCAACGCGTGCGGCGGCGAAAGATCACTAGGTCAGGGGACCGTTGCGTTACGAGATCGCATCAGTTCAGTATAAAGCACTTGCACCGCATCGGGGGCCCAGCTGCCGCGCAACCGCTCGGCCAACTCGTGTCTTGCCAGGATGCGGAGCCTGTCGAGCCGGCTCAGCCGCAGGTTCGTCCCGCGCTCGGCGGCTGGTAATCCCGACCCCACCAAGACGCGATTCTTGTAGCGCTCGACTGCGACCGGGAATTTATCCGGCAGCCTGCCGCCGTTGATCCATTCGTCGAGGTGGCCCGGCCCCCAATTGTAGGCGGCGATCGCGTCGGGCCAACTGCGGTAGCGCCGGTACAAGTGGGTGAGATAAGCGCGGCCGAGCACGCGGTTCTGCGTTTCGTCAAAACGGTCGCCGCCGCCCGCATCGGCCGCCGCGGCGGCTGAGACCTGCATTGGCCCTTGCGGGCCATCAAGCTCGCCGCGCCACATTCTCGGATCGCTGCCATGGCTCGATTCCGCTCCATCGACAGCATAAGCGACGCGGTCGAGAAGGCCATCCGCCGACGCAAATTGCGGCGCGGCGAAGGCTGCGAGAAGCGCCAGCGGAAAAAGCCGTGAGAAGAGACGCCCGGCAGGCATCAGTGCTCGCTCAATAGTTCGAGATCTCGACCAAGTTGAGGTCCGGATCGCGAATATAAACCGATTGTATCGTGCCGATTGCGCCGGCGCGCGGGCCGGGTCCGGCGACGATCGGGACGCCACAGGCCGCGAGATGCGTTGCCACCTCGGAAATCGGCACCGAGGTGATGAAGCACAGATCACCCGACCCGGGTGTCGGGCGGTTCGCCACCAGATTCGGGACATTGTCGGCCGGGTGCAGGTTGATCTTTTGCTGACCGAAGCGCAGCGCGGTGCGGCCTTCGCCAAAGCGCACCACCTCCATGCCCAGCACCCGCGTGTAGAATTCGCAGGTGCGCTCGATGTCTGCGACCGTCAGCACGAGGTGATCGAGCCGTTCAATTCGCATGCTATGGAACTCGCCACCAATGAGATAAACCAAGATTGCCACGATCCACGCGCTGCGACCAGCCCAGTCCTGCATCGGGCAGCCATTATGGGATCGCTGACCGGCACGAGGCGAAACCCGGTAGCATTCTCCGAATATAAATCCTTTGCAAATGCGCGAGTAGGCGCTGTGAATTGTTAGAACGGACAGACGGGAAGAACATTTGAAGCTGCCGGCTGTGCATGGACCAACCGGGTCTGCGCACACCCAGATTTCCGGGAAGGCGAACGAGTCGCGCGCTGGAAATTCATGGAAAACGGTAAGGGTCTTAATCGTCACGGACTGACCTGTTCCGGCGATCCACGCTTCTCCCAGCGCCAAAGCAACCGGGCCGACGTGGATCACCGGGTCAAACCTTGTGATGACGACCTCAGGTCAATGATCGCTCCCCAGCATCATCGCGTTCCGCGCCGGAGCCGGGGAGCAGCGATGAACCACCGGTCAATCAGGGGTACCAAACGTGACGCCAATGGGGACCATATCCCCACCCGTAGTGGCGCCAATATGGATGATGATGACGATACCACCAGGCATGCGGTCCACCCCAGCAATGCCAAGAGTATCCGTTCCACCAGCACCGCGCTTCCGCAGGATGGGCGAAGGCGGCGGTCCCAATCGCCAAGGCGGCGAGTGTCGCCAGGACGAATTTCCTCATCCTTTTACCTCCTCGTTGCTTGTCATCTGGCTGGATAACGAGAAGGCAAGCCGAATTACTCCTGTTAACTACAAATTTTATTTGAGGGCGCGTCAGCTGCCCGAGATTTCGGCCAGGATCGCTTGCACCGCGGCCCGCGGATCCGCCGCGCGCATCACCTCGCCCATCACTGCGACACCGTGCGCTCCGGCGGCCGTGCAGAGCGGAGCGGTACTGGCATTTATGCCGCCCAGCGCAATGACTGCGCCGGGTGCTCGCGCCGCGATTTGCGCCAAGCCATCGAGACCGATCGCGGGGCCATACCCCGGCTTGCTCGCGGTCGCGAAGACCGGGCTCACGGTCACGTAATCGGCACCGGAATATAGGAGCGCCGAGACGTCCTCGGCGGAATGCGCCGACACGCCGATCAGCCCTGCGGGGAGGCGGGCGCGCGCGGCTCGCGGGCTCGCTCCGCTCGGCAGATGCACTCCGCCAGCGCCGGCCATGACCGCGCCATCGATGTCGTCGTGAACCGTTACAGTCGCTCCCCAGCACCGGCCCCGCGTCACCAGGGCACTCAGTAGGGCGCGGCGCTCGGCCGCGGGCAGGTCCTTCTCGCGCAGGCTGAACCAGCGGCATCCGCCGGCGAATATCGCTTCGGCAAGCTCAGCGAGCGGCCGGCGCGCCTGGCGGCGGTCGGATATGACCAGCAATGGCGGGGCCGGGAGCCTCACCGGGGGCGTCTCAAGGATGCGGGGCGAGCAGCAGGTCGGCCTCGACGGTCACCCGGACCATAGCCTCGCCGGGCTCGGCAACCGGCGCCGCCATTGCCATCGCGGCGAAGCGGGGAACCGGGCGGCCGCCGGTTTCGGCGTTGCCGACATGCAGGTCGCGATAGCGGAGTACAGCCAAATGCATACGATCGGCGATCGCCGCGGCGCGGTGGTCGAGCGCCGTCAGCGCCTCGGCGGTCAGATCCTCCTCGGCGCCGCGGACCGTCTCGGGCGCCGTGTCGTAGGCCAGAGACGAGGTGGACAACCCATCGGATTGCAGCGCGCCGGCCAGCTTCAGCAAAGAATCTGCATCTTTTCCAATCAAAATCACCGACTGGCTGCCGCGCCAGCGGGAAGAGCCGTTTTGCGGGTGCTCCTCACCGGCTGTGTAGGAGCCGGTCTCGACCCGCACGCCCTGGACTTGCCGCGCGCGATCCAGAGCCGCCGCCATTCGGCGGTTGATCGCGGCCTGGACCGAACGGGGATCCGTGTCCGTCTCCTCGACCCTCAGTTCGACGCGCAGGACGTCGCGCACCACCGAACGCTCCGCCGTCTGGCTGAGATGCAGCACGGTGAAACGCTGGTCCACATCCTGTGCCAATGCATAGGCCGAAGCGGATAACGCAATCGGGATCGTCAAAAATGCACGCGCTACTCCCCTCACGCGCCCCGCTCCGCAGGTCAGATCGCTCTCAAGCGTGATTATGGATCAGTTCGATCCGCTCGGCTATTACCGCGCGGAAACGTGCGTCTAGATGGGGAACCCGGTGCGCGCGCTGGTTACGCGGCCCCGCGAGGAATCGGAGAACTTGGTTGCGGAGCTGGCAGCCCGAGGTGTCGAGACGTTGGTCGAACCCTTGATCGCAATCCATTACCACGCTCCGGGCGCCATAGACCTGGCCGGCGCGCAAGCCGTCCTGTGCACCAGCGCAAATGGCGTTCGGGCGCTGGCGCGGGGAAGCGGCGAGCGCGGAATACCGCTCTTCGCAGTCGGCGACGCAACGGCGGCGCGCGCGCGAGCCGAGGGCTTCCGCCGGGTCGAGAGTGCCGGCGGCGATGTCGGGGATCTCGCGCGGCTCGCGGCGGCGCGGCTGTCCCCGCGCAACGGCCCACTACTCCACATCGCGGGAGACCTCGTCGCCGGTGATCTTTTGGGCTTATTGCATGCGCAAGGGTTTATCGCCGAGCGGCGCATCCTCTATGAGGCGCGCGCGGTTGCCGCGCTGAGCCCATCGGCGATTTTGGGCTTGCGATCGGGCGCTGTCGCGCTCGCATTGTTTTTCTCGCCGCGAACGGCAACGATTTTTGTGCGACTTGCCGGCGCAGCAGGGATCGCGGAGAGCTGTGCGCAGGTTACCGCGCTGTCGATCAGTCCCGCTACCGATACCGTTCTTGCCGCGCTGCCGTGGTATGACAGGCGCACGGCCTGGCGGCCCAACCAACCCGCCCTGCTTGATGTGCTCGATCGGATTGTGGGTGAGATGCGAAACAAAGAATAGGACAGAGCGGATGTCGGAACGGGAAAGCGAGAGCGGTCCGGCCGAAGACGGCGCGGCCGCTGTGGAGCCAGGCCTGGCACCGCCGGCAGAGCCAGCGCCGCGGCCTGGTGGGTCTTCTGGGTCCGGACGGGCGGCGCTGTGGTTGGTAGTTTTGCTGATCCTGGTTCTCGCAGCAGTTGGGTCGTCTCCGTTCTGGGCCCCGGCGCTTGCGCCGTTCTTGCCATGGGCACACGACGAATACGCGGCACTCGCTGCGCGGGTGGCGGGCATCGAGGCCCGTCCCGCCTCTTCGGGCAATGAAATCAACGCGGTCAAATCGGCGGTCGGAGCGTTGGCGCAGCGTGTCGACCAGTTCCAGACGCGGCTTGCCGAGTTGGAAAAACGTCCGCCGCCCCAAGGTGTCGACGCGGACGCGATCAATTCGGCGCTGAACGGGCTTACCCGCCGTATCGACAACCTGGAGGCCAACGCGAAAGCCGATCGTCAGCTGGAAGCCGATGTCGCCGCTGTTCGGGCGGGCATGCCGCAGCTTGAGCGGCGGCTGGCCGCGATTGAAACGCAATCCGCATCGCAGACGGCGAGCGACACGGCTGCTTCGAAGGACGCCCAGCAGCAACTCGCGCGCCTGCAGAAATCCGACGCCGATCTTGCAGATCGGCTGGCTAAGCTGGAGGGCCAGCCGCAACGCGCGGCCGACTTCCGGACCGACGCGATGCTGGCGCTGTTGCTGGGACAGATGCGCGACGCGATCGACAAGGCGCGGCCGTTTCCCAGCGAATTCGACGCGTTCTTTGCGCTGGCCCGGAACTCGGATCTCGGCTCTGCTGCACAGCCGCTTGCCGAGCCGGCGCGAAACGGGCTGGCGAGTCGCGCGGTTCTTTCGCAGCGCTTGGCGGATTTGGCGCATCAGCTTCCGGTAGCAGGCGAACCCGCCCGAGATGACAATTGGGGGGCGCAAACACTTGCTCGGCTGCGCGGCCTGGTCACAATCCGCCGCATCGATGATGCCTCGCCATCCGGACCGGAAACGGCCGTACATGCCGCGCAGACGGCGCTCGCGCGCGGCGATCTCGCGGACGCTGTGGCGGCGCTCGAACCGCTCACTGGAGCGAATGCCGAAGCTGCGCAACCCTGGATCCGGATGGCGCGCGCGCGGCTGGCGGCGGAAGCGGTAATTGATCGGCTGCAAGGATTGCTGAGCGCTCGGCTGGGCACCCTTCCGGCCAACCCCGCTGCGGCTCCGGACCAACCCTCGGAGAAGGCGGGAACACGATCGTGATCCGCGGCCTCCTCGGCCTTCTCATTATCGTCGGGTCGATAGCCGCGGCGATCTTCTTTTCCGATCATCCCGGACGGGTCGACATCGTATGGCAAGGCTGGCGGGTGGAGACCTCGGTAGGCGTCCTCGCCGCCGCCGCGTTGCTCGCGGGCCTCGCCGCGGCTTTGCTGTTTTGGCTCGTGTCCCTGATCATTGACAGCCCCCGCGCCTTTCTGCGCCGCCGGCGCGAGCGCCGCCGGCGCGCCGGTTATCGCGCGCTAACCCGAGGCATGGTCGCCGTCGCGGCGGGAGATCCCCAGGAGGCGCAGCGCTGTGCTCGACGCGCCGATGCGCTGCTTGCCGATCCGCCACTGACGCTGCTGCTGTCCGCTCAGGCGGCCCAGCTCGGCGGCGACGATACGGCCGCCAAAAAATTCTTTACTGCGATGCTCGACCGCCCGGAGACCGAGTTTCTCGGTCTTCGCGGCCTGCTCAACCAGGCGCTTCGCGCCGGTGATCGGGGAACGGCTCTGCATTTGACGCAGCGCGCCGCCACTTTGCGTCCAGGAACGGCTTGGGTTGTCGAGAGCCTATTCGACCTCGAAACCCGCGAAGGCCGGTGGGAAGCAGCCCGAGACACACTCGCCCAGGCGGTAAAACGTCGCGTCATCCCACGGGAGCGCGCCCGTCATCACCGCGGGGTGATCGCTTACGAGCTCAGTCTTGCCGCTCTCGCGAGTGGAGATCGACCCCGCGGCCGAAGTTTGGCAGCGGAGGCGCAGAGCTTGACGCCGGACCTCGCCACCCCGGCCGCGCATCACGCCCGCACGTTGCTCGAGGACCGCCGTCCCGGACCGGCGGCGAAGGCGATCGAGACAGCCTGGCGGACAATTCCGCATCCGGAGCTCGCGCAAGTTTATGCGGCGATCCATGCCAGCCTGCCGCCGCTCGACAGGTTCAAAAACTTCGAGCGGCTTGCCGCACAAAACCCCGATGCGCGGGAAAGCCATCTCGCCGTGGCCGAGACGGCACTGGAGGCCCAACTATGGGGCGAAGCGCGCCGCCACCTTGACCGGGCGCTGACCGCGCCCGCGCCGCCCTTCACCGCCAGACCGGCGCAGTCGGCGCCAGCCCATTTGGCGCTGCCCCGAGTCGATGAAGGCGCCCCTCTGACGGGCCTCACTCCGCGCCTTTGTCTGATGATGGCGCACCTTATAGAAGGCGAGCACGGAGACGGCGCCGGGGCACGCGGGTGGCTCGACCGCGCGGTCACCGCAATGCCCGATCCACGCTACGTCTGCACCGCCTGCGGCGGAGAAAGCCTCGAGTGGACCTCCCGCTGTCCGCATTGCGGCAGTTTCGACGCTATGATCTGGCGCACACCCGCCTGGACGGCCGCTGCCGGCAACTCGCCGCTTGCCGCCGAGCCGTCGACCGACCAGAAGGGAGAGGTTCCAGCCGGGCACTCTGCAAGAGCTGAGAGGCTTCCCTTAATGACCGGTGGAAGGGCGGCCCAAAGTGGGTGAAAAGGGTAATGCGGCAAATCGGCTTGGCGACGCCGAGATTAGAAGCTAAAACCCATCCGGTTGGCGCCGTGGTCGCCTGCCGGTCGCTGCCCCGGTAGCTCAGCGGTAGAGCAACCGCTTCGTAAGCGGTAGGTCGTTGGTTCAAATCCGACTCGGGGCACCACCTGATCCAAGAAATCTCACGAGAAAGTGGTTCGCTGAATGAAACAGCCGACATTTGTAGACACCGTCGCGAGGCGGCTGCTGGCGCGGCAGGGGATCGCGGTGATCTGGCAGCTTCATTTGCGAGCTTGTGCTTCTCACCTCAACGGCAATTGGCTGTCTGCAGCGGCGTTAATCGGAATCGCCGAAGCGGCCGAACGACAGTGGGCCGGCTGGTAGGCCAACCCCGGGCCCCGATCTAACTGCGTCCAAGGGGGATCTCGGGCCGACCGTGGATGGAAGCGCCTCCGGAGCTGACTCGGACCACTCTCGCAGTCCTCTTTGTCGGCGGGCTGATCGCGGCTTCTGCCTGGATCTTGTGGCCATTTCTGCCCGCGATCATCTGGGCGACGACGCTGGTCGTTGCGACATGGCCCATCATGCTGCGCGTGCAGCTGCGGCTCTGGCACAAGCGCGGGATGGCGGTTGGGGTGATGACATTTGCCCTGCTGGTGATCTTTGTCCTGCCGTTCTGGCTCGCGATTGCCACGATCACGCAACATTTCGACCGCATCGTCGGCTGGATGGCGTCGCTGGCATCCTTTCAATTGCCGCCGCCGCCGCATTGGCTGACCGGTTTGCCGTTTTTTGGCGAACAGGCCGCCTCGCTCTGGGCAAACGCTGCGGCTAGCGGCATCGAGCCGTTACTCACCAAAGCAGCTCCGTATGCCGGTAGCGCGGCCGCTTGGCTCGTCAGCGCGTTGGGCGGCTTTGGCGTCCTATTCGTTCAGTTCGTGCTGACCGTCGTTATCGCGGTGATCCTCTACGGCAGCGGCGAGCACGCAGCCACTCTCGCTCGGCAATTCGGCCGCCGGCTCGCCGGTGAGCGGGGGGAACAATCGGTTCGTCTGGCGGGTCAGGCGATTCGCAGCGTCGCTCTGGGAGTTGTCGTGACCGCAGTGGGGCAATCGGTGCTGGGCGGCGCTGGTCTGGCATTAGCCGGCGTGCCGTTCGCGGCGGTGCTGACCGCTGTGATGTTCATGCTCTGCATTGCCCAGCTGGGGCCGTTGCCGGTGCTGGTGCCGGCGGTGGTTTGGCTCTATTGGAGCGGCGAATCGGTGTGGGGTACTGTTCTGGTCGTCTGGAGCGTGCTGCTCAGCACAGTTGACAGCGTCGTGCGTCCATTGCTGATCCGCAGGGGCGCCCATTTGCCCTTGTTTCTTCTGC
>JAFASL010000776.1 GCA_019244535.1 Alphaproteobacteria bacterium | reverse complement strand
TGCTGAGCTCGGACGTGATCGGCAACGCTCTCCGCTGCGCGCTCGTCATCCAGCCAATTGATCGCAATGTCGGCACCGGCTCTGGCGAATTCTATCGCCATTGCGCGGCCGATCCCCTGCTGCGCGCCTGTGACCAGAACCACCTTGCCGGCGCATTGCATCTCAGATCTCCCGGCCGCAAGGCGCAGGGCTGGCGCTAGTCCCAGATCTTGTCGGTCAGCGGCAGGCCGCGGATGTCGTCGCGGCCGAGTGGGTGATCGGGAACGATGCCCGCCTGCTCCAAAAGCGCGGCCACCTGCCGGGTGTGCTGGGTCGAGTGCCAGACCGTGCGCTCGAACATCTCATGCCGCGAAGTGTCGCCAAAATAGGTCGGCACCGGCCGCGCAAAATCCTCGTCTGCGGCCCGCTCCCACCAGGTATTGAAACGCCGCCGCACAGCGTCGCCGAAATCGGCGATCGCGACGCTCGTCTGCATCTCGGCGGGCGGCGGCGTGACCAGGCTCTCATAGGTCAGGGTAATGCCGCTGTCCTCCAGGTCGAGATAGGCTGTCGGGATTTGGAAGATGTGATGCATCAGAGCCCGGTAGGAGCGCGGCCGATCCGGCAGCTGCACCGCGAGCTTTTCGTCCGGCATCTGCCGCACCAGCCGGACTGCCGTCTCCAGGACATGATCGTAGCGGGCATGCAATTCGGCCGGCGACAGCACCGGTCCCGCCATGTCGTCGAGCTCCAGGAACTCCACGACATCACTGATCACTTGGGCAAATACAAAGCGGTTGCCACGCGATACGACCGGCACCGACCGCGCGCCCAGCCGGCGCAACTCTTCGAGGCCGCCTTCGTCCGTCAACACATTGATCGATTGGAACTCGATCCCACGGATCGAGAGGTATTCCTTTACCCTGAGGCAACTCGTTCAATGCGGCTGCCAGAACACCTTGATCGGTTCACTCATCTCGCTCCACCTCGGTTTGACACTGATCCTAGAGTGGGATTTCCGGCTTTGCAACGCGGTGCGCGCCGTGCCTATTCTCTGGGCGAACGTCTCGAAGCGAAATGGAGGGAGCGATGACGGTTGTGCGGGCAGGCGCGCGGGCCACCAAGCGCGGCGCGGCCGAAAACTTCACGGGCGAGGTATTTCAAGACGAGGTGCTGGTCGGCCAAGCGCCATCGCGCATGCGGGCGACAGTCGTCTCGTTCACCCCGGGCGCACGGACCGGGTGGCACTCACACCCGGTCGGGCAGACGCTTTATTGCCTTTCCGGGGTCGGCCGCATCTGCATCGGCAAAGGCTCACGGCCTCAGGCGATCTATCCCGGCGACACGGTTATGATCCCGCCCGACACAATGCACTGGCATGGCGCCGCGCCGGACCGGCTGTTCGCGCATCTGGCAATGTCGGAAAATGGCGAGCAAGGCCAGGGCACGACCTGGGCCGAGCATGTCAGCGACAGCGAGTATCGGATGGAGCCCACCCCCGCTTGATTTCCGTGTCGAAGGGCTGTCCTTCCGACCTGTGGTAATCGCGCGGGCGCTCGCTTACTCTTACGGCTGGGTGGAAAGAGACTGACCTCCGGCGCTAGCCCCCTTCGGGCCAAAGGAGCGGGTCGGAATGTTGCGGAACAGCGACATGTGCGTGTGATTGGCGACCCAGTTGTCACCGACCTTCCCGCGCGAAAATCCGATCGTGGCGCGCCCCGGCCGCTCGTACTGCGCACCGTTCTCGTGGTATCCGGTCGAATCGAACACGCCCATACCGATTGCACTCAACCGATCGGCCGAGACAATCGCGCGAATATCGTCCAATCTCCACCGGAAGTCGGTCGTCACCGGCCAGACATTGCGCCACTGCGCCTGTTCGACGGCGTCCCGCCCGGTGACGAAGTTCTCGAAGGTGCCGAAAGCGATCATGTCTTCGGCAAAAAGCGGTCGAGCGCCGGAGAAATCAACCGCGCGCACGTGTTCAGCGAGGCGCAGAAACCACTCGTGAATCAGCTCAAGGTCTTCGAGGTGCGGTGGTTGCATCATCCGCCGGTTGCTCCTAGCGTTTGGGACATAGTGCGCTCAGGGACCTGCACGATGAGAGGTCACCAGAGGGTGCCGGTGGCCCGCAACGCGGCGATCTCCGCGGGTTCGAGCCAATCGCTGAGCGCGGCGTAGGCTGCGTCATCGCGGCTCGGAGGCTGCGGCGGGATCGGCAGATCGGGAGCGGTACGGCTGAACCGCGGTGCGGGGGCGGGCTGTAGGATCCCGTCGATCTGGACATAGGTCCGGCGCGCCGCGTTGTGCGGATGATGCGGCGCCTCGTCGGTGGTCAGCACAGGAGCAAAACAGGCATCGGTGCCTTCGAGCAATGCGCACCACTCATCACGGGTTCGGGTCTTGAATAGTGCACCCAGCTTCGCCTGCGCCTCGGGCCAATGTTCGCGGTCCATTTGCGGCGGCATTGTCGCGGGATCGATGTCCAGCCTGCGGAGCAATTCGGCGTAAAACTTGCCCTCGATCGGGGCGACCGAGATCCAGCGTCCGTCGGCGCACTCGTAGACATTGTAGAAATGCGAGCCGGTATCGAGGTGGTTGGTGCCGCGCTCGTGCGTCGCAAGACCGGCGGCGACCATGCCGTGGAAGGCCGTCATCAGCGAGGCCGCGCCGTCGACCATCGCTGCGTCCACGACTTGGCCGCGGCCTGAGCGCCGGGCTTCGAGAACGCCGCAGACTATTCCGAAAGCGAGGTAAAGGGCACCTCCCGCAAAATCGCCGATCAAATTCAATGGGGGAGTGGGCGGCTGGTAGCGGCGTCCAAACGCATGCAATGCGCCGACGAGCGAGATATAGTTGATGTCGTGCCCTGCGGCCTGCGCCAGCGGCCCGTCCTGTCCCCAGCCGGTGACCCGGCCATACACCAGACGCGGGTTGCGCGCGAAGCAATCGTCGGGGCCGAGCCCGAGCCGCTCTGTAACGCCCGGCCGAAAGCCTTCGATCAGCGCGTCGGCGCCTTCGACCAGGCGCATTGCGAGCGCCTTCCCCTCAGGGCGCTTCAGGTCGAGCGCCAAGGCCCGGCGGCCCCGCAGCAGGAGGTCGTAGCGCAACTCACGCTGAAGGCCGAGGTCGCTCGGCTCCGGCCGGTCGATGCGCAGCACCGTCGCGCCCAGATCAGCCAGCAGCATCGCGCACATCGGCCCCGGCCCGATGCCGGTAAGCTCCACAATCTTGATGCCGGTGAGCGGTCCCATATCACGCTTTCTCGCTCAGCCGCGGCGCTCGTGTCGCCGGAGAAAATCGACAAAGATGGCCGCCAATAATCCCTCCTTTGCATTCCAGTCCTCTAGCGCGACATCAAGATCGAGGCGGTCCTCCGTAAGCACCTCGTGATATTCGCTGTTCGGCATCAGCCGGTGCGCGACTTGACCGGGCACGCGCGGGTGCACCCTGTCATTGCCGGGGATGATGCAGGCCGGCATCGTCAGCGAGCGCAACTCGGCGGGGCTCAGCCCGATTACCGGGTGCTGCGCCCCATTGTTGAAGGCGCGGCGCCACTCTTCCATGATGCCGATGAAGCGCTGCGGGTCGAGCGACATCAGCCGAATGCGATTTGCGGGATTGGCGGCGATCACCTCGGCGAAATGCTCGCTGCGGCAAACCTCTTCCATCCCGCCGCGCCGAGCCGCATCGATGAACTGCGTATAGTAATTCTCGACAAGGCGCCGCGCCGCGTAGGCGCCGCCGGTGACCCGCCACAGCAACAGGCCGCGCACATCGGCCGGATGAAGCAAGGCCATCAACAGCGCCAGCCGACAGCCCGAGGAGCTGCCGCCGATATAGGCGGGGAGTGCGTCTAGCTGTCCGAGCAGCGCTTGAAGGTCCGCGGCCCAGATCTCGTTCTCTGAGCGTCCGCCGTCGAACGAGACGCCGGAAGCGCCGCAATTCCGCCGATCGTAGACCACGACGCGGCAGCCCGCTTCAGCGAGCTTTTCGCCGAGCGATTTGACCCCGGAGAGCGCGCGCCGGCCGCCCGGCTGCAAGACCACCCACGGTCCGCGTTCGCCGAGCACTTCATAATTGATGTCGACCCCGCGGACGCTCGTAACCGGCATGGGTCACCTCCATGGTCGAACTTTCGCAACTATGTCATCCTACCCGACAACCACCGGAGGCCGAGAGGGTATAGACATGTGGGTTGGCACTTTTTGAAACCGGGCGGAGAGGGAGGGACGCGCGGATGATCCGCGAAGAGCTGGTTTTTGTCGCGACCTGCGATATCTCGGGGCTGGTGCGCGGCAAAGGCTTTCCGGCACGCGAACTGCCGGCGCGGCTCAGGAAGGGGGTCGGCTGGACCGGCAGCAACCTGATGATGTCGCCGTTCGGACCGATCTGGGACACGCCCTTCGGCACCGCTGGCGACTTCATGATCGTGCCCGATCCAGCGGTCGAAGTGCGCGTCGATTTCGACGACGGCTCCGCAGTCGAGCATTTCTTCATCGGCGACATTTGCAACACCGACGGTGCTCCCTGGGAATGCTGCCCGCGCGATTTCCTGCGGCGCGCCGCCACGCAACTCGAAGAGGCCGTAGGCCTGAAGCTCGTGGCGGCATTCGAGCAGGAATTTCTCTACACCGGGGTGTCGGACCGGCCGGGCGATGCCTACGCGCTCGGTGCTTTCCGCCGCGGCAGCACGTTTGGAGAGACATTCACCGCCGCGTTGCGCGCTGCCGGGGTGGTCCCGGACACCTTCCTCGCCGAATATGGCCCGCGCCAGTTTGAGGTGACGGTCATGCCGCAGCCGGCGCTCACCGCCGCCGACCACGCGGTCATCACCCGCGAGATGGCACGCGCCACCGCGCACCGGCTAGGGCAGCGCGTGATCTTCTCGCCAAAGCCCGACCCCGAGCTCGTCGGCAACGGCGTGCACATTCACATGAGCCTGGTCGACGCGGTCGGCCGGCCGGCAACGCATGGGCCGGGCGAGCCAATGGAG
The DNA here is from genome assembly GCA_019244535.1 of Alphaproteobacteria bacterium. Taxonomy (GTDB): domain Bacteria; phylum Pseudomonadota; class Alphaproteobacteria; order ATCC43930; family CGMCC-115725; genus AP-15. The sequence continues at coordinate 2,913 of JAFASL010000776.1, read as the reverse complement.
CTCAGCAAACCGGCGCAGCACTTCTTCGCCGGCGTCTTGCATCACATGCCGGCGATTTGTGCGATTACCGCGCCGTCGCCGGTGTCCTATCTGCGGCTGACCCCGAACGCCTGGGCGCCGACCGTGATCGATCTGGTCCGGCAGGATCGCGGCGCCACTCTTCGCATTTGCCCAACCTTCGCTGCTGCGACCTCAGCTGAGGTGACGCGCCAGTTCCATGTCGAATTCCGCGCCGCCGACGCTGCGGCGAGCCCTTATCTCACACTCGGAGCAGTAATTTTTGCCGGTGTCGACGGCATCCGCCACGGGCTGGATTTGCCAAAAGCCGGGGCGCCGGAGCACCTGCCTCACTCGCTTCCGGAGGCGCTCGACCGGCTCGCCGCCAGCAAAACGGTGGCCAGCTGGTTCGGCCAGACGCATTTCGACGCTTACATGCGGTTCAAACGGATCGAAGCGGAGAAGGTCGCGGACCTCTCGCCAGCCGAGCTCTGCGCGCGCTACGCCGAGGTCTATTGACGCCAATGGCCGCGGCGGCACTGCTCGACCCGGACGAGCCCGCCCCGGTGCTGCTCGAAAACGAGGCGGGCAGCTCGGTCTTTTTCCTCACTTGCGACCATGCGGGGCGCGCCTTTCCCCGACGTCTCGGCAGCCTCGGGCTGCCGGAGCAAGAGACCCGGCGCCATATCGCGTGGGACATCGGCATTGGCGCGGTCGGCCGCGAGCTCTCGCGGCGGCTCGACGCCGCAGTGATCCTGCAGACCTATTCGCGCTTGGTGATCGACTGCAACCGCGATCCTAACGTGCCGAGCTCGATTCCCGAGATCAGCGAACTTACCGAGATTCCCGGCAATCGTGGCCTCGGCGAGGCCGCGAGATCAGCCCGGGCCGACGCCATCTTCCATCCCTATCACAATGCGATAGCCTCGGCGCTCGACCGCCGCGCCGCGGCGGGCCGCACCTCGGCGCTGGCGGCATTGCACAGCTTTACACCTGTCTTCAAGGGCGTCTCGCGGCCGTGGCATGTCGCAGTATTGTTCAATCGCGACCCGCGGCTGGCTCATGCATTGGCGGAGTTGCTGCGTGCCGAGGGCGGCCTCATGGTCGGCGAGAACGAGCCGTACCGGGTCACCGATCTTACTGACTACACTGTTCCGGTGCATGGCGAGCGCCGCGGCCTGCCGCATGTCGAGATCGAGATCCGCCAGGACCTGATCACCGAACTCGCCGGTCAAATGGAATGGGCGCAGCGCCTGGCGCGCCTACTGCCGGCTGCTTACACCCAATTCCTGCGCCGATGAACCCATTGAGCCGCGAGGTGCCGATCGCCCCGGCTCGCCTGGACGACAAGATTTCGGGCAGAGAGGCAGTCGCTAATCGGCATCGCGGCAATTGCCGCAAGCGCTCCAGCGCGGGGTTATCTCCGAAACCGCAGCGACGGCCGGCCTCGGTTGCAGCGCTCAATTCTGCAGAAAACGGGCGAGGAAGGCGGGGACCCGGGTGAGCGCGTCCTGCCGCGCGGCTGGGTCGGTACCCTGGATCGGTACAACCCCGGCGGCGGTGCGGTACTCGGGATATTCGCGGATCGGCGAATTGGCGCGGTCAAAGCCGTGGTAGGCACCAGGGTAGACCTGCAGCTCGGTTCTGGAGCCGTGCGCGGCTGCACCGTCGAGCAGCTCCTTGCACGGCGCCGCCGGGGTCCAGACATCACCGGCGCCGAGCAGCGCGAGGAGTGGGATCGTGCTCGTCCATGCTTGCTGCCGCTGCTCGTTGCAAGATGCCGGATAGAACGCGACCGCCGCGCGGAAATCGCCGTGCGGCAGCTCGGCAGGCCGGCCGAGGCTCTGCGCGCGGATCGCGTAGAGAACGACACCGCCGCCTTCCGACCAACCCATGACTCCGATACGGTCGGGCCGGACATAGGGTTGCGACTGTAAATAGAGGAGCGCAGCGTAGGCGTCGCGCGGCCGCTTCCGATAGAGCTCACGGTCAAAGCCTGACTGCGAGCACATCTCGCCGTGATTGCGCGGCCCGAAACTATCGATCATCAGCACGACATAGCCGCGGCCGTTGAGGTCGCTGGCCCACGCGCGCTCACGGGTATCGATCAGCCCGGTGGTGCGGCTGAACAGACCGCCGCACCCGTGCAGGAATACCACAGCGGGGTGCCGCTCCCCGCCGGCAGGTCGGAAGACATAGCCGTCGAGCATGGTTGCGGGGAGACCAGCGCCGTTGTCATCGAGCGAAGGGAACTGCACGCGCTCCTGAGCCGAGGCTGCCGTAACCCAAAGGAGCAGGGCTAGCAATGAGAGAAGCGGGGTCGAATGCTTCACGTTCTCGGTCTGTCAGGACGCGTCCCCAGAGGCGGCGGGTCGAAGGCCTTAACCGGCGGCAGCCGGCCGTCAAACCGCTCGAGCTCGATGACTGTCAGCTGACCGGTGCAGCCTTGCGCCAGTCTCGAGGTGCCGGCGTCACGCGTGAGCACATTGGGGTTGCCGTGCACGCACATTGGATTGTCCGCCGCCGGGTCCTCGGGATCATACCAGGCGCCGGTCGAGAGCTGGACGACACCGGGGAGCAGCGCGTCGCTCAACACCGCACCGGCGAGGCAGGCGCCACGATCGTTGAAGAGGCGGACGACATCGCCGTCGCGGATGCCGCGCGCAGCGGCATCCTGTGGATTGATGCGGACCGGCTCGCGGTTCTGGATCTTCGATTTCAGGCTCGTTGCGCCAAAATCCAATTGGCTGTGCAGGCGGGTCGCTGGCTGGTTGGCGATCAGCTGCAGCGGAAAACGGGCGTTCGGGGTCTCTGTGCGCGGCAGCCAGGCCGGGTGCCCGGGACAGTCCGGGTACCCAAACCCCGCAATTGCCGCGGATGCGATCTCGATCTTACCGCTCGGCGTCGGCAGCGGTG
>JAFASL010000727.1 GCA_019244535.1 Alphaproteobacteria bacterium | reverse complement strand
CGTCGCACACTATAGCGCTCGCCGCCGCCACACTCCGTCCCCCCGATAGGCGCCGCCAGGCACGCAGGACGATGTCGCCGGTACCTCCCGCGACATCCAGCAAACGCTGACCCGGCCGCGGGTTCAACGAGGCCACCATTTCACTCTTCCACCAGCGGTGGATGCCGGCGCTCATTAAATCATTCATCAGGTCGTAGCGCGGCGCGACGCTCTCGAACAAGGCGCGCACGAGCGGCGCCTTCTCGGCCTCGGGCACGCTGCGGAAGCCGAAATTCGCGCGGCTGCTTGTGTCGTCCTCCCTCATCGTGCAGGAACATAACCCTGTAAGGTCGAGCATGCCACGCCCGGTGCGTTCAGGTGCTACGACTAACGCGGTTCAACCTTACGGGCCCTGGTCGAGCGATAGTTGAGCGCGAATGCCCGAACTTCCTGAGGTCGAGACGGTCCGGCGCGGTCTAGCGCGGAAGATGAGCGGGCGCCGCATTCTGCAGGCTGAGCTGCGCCGGCCGGATCTTCGCCGCCCATTTCCGCCGGCACTCGCGTCTCGCCTCGACGGCGCACAAATCGGCGCCCTGCGCCGACGCGGAAAATACATTCTGATCGAGCTCGACACGGACGGAGTGCTGCTGCTCCATCTCGGCATGTCCGGCCGGGTCACAGCGGGCAGCGCGGCATTGCCGGACGCTCCGCATGACCATGTCGTGTTGCGGCTCGACGACGGCATCGTGATCCGCTTCAACGATCCTCGCCGTTTCGGGTTGCTCGACTATTTCAAACGCGGCGAGGAGGCGCAGCATCCGCTCTTGGCGGGGCTCGGCCCGGAGCCGCTCGAACCCGAATTCGATGCCGCCTATCTCGCCGCGGCCCTCACCGGCAAGATGACGCCCATCAAATCGGCGCTGCTCGATCAGCGCATCGTTGCCGGGCTCGGCAACATCTATGCTTGCGAGGCGCTGTACCGCTCAGGGATCTCGCCGCGCCGCTTGGCGGCCTCGATCGGCCGGGGACGCGCCGATCGGCTGGTCGCCGGTATCCGGGCGGTCTTGGCCGAGGCGATCGAGGCTGGCGGCTCCTCACTGCGCGACTATGTCCAAGCCGATGGCGAACTCGGATACTTCCAGCACCGCTGGGCGGTTTATGGTCACGAAGGCGATCCCTGTCCCGGATGCGACTGCGGCGGCACGGTACGACGGATCCTCCAGTCCGGCCGCTCAACCTTTTTCTGCCCAAAGCGGCAGCGCTAGAGGGGTGAGAAATGAGTGAACAACCCGGCTACCAGAACATCCTTGTCGAGCGGCGGGGTGCGGTCGGCATCGTTACGCTAAACCGGCCGGCGGCATTGAATGCGCTGAACGCCGGGCTGATCGGCGAACTGGCCGCGGCGTTGGACGAATTGGAAAGCGACGCTGCGATCGGGGCGGTCGTTCTCACCGGGAGCGAGAAGGCGTTTGCTGCCGGCGCCGATGTCAAGGAAATGGTGTCGAAGAGCTATCCGGAAATTTACTGCCAGGATTTCATCACTCGCGGCTGGGAGCGGGTCGCGCAATGCCGCAAGCCGGTGATTGCGGCGGTGGCCGGGTTTGCACTCGGCGGCGGGTGCGAGATTGCGATGATGTGCGACATCGTCATTGCCGCCGATAACGCGCGGTTCGGTCAGCCGGAAATCACGCTGGGCACAATCCCGGGAGCGGGCGGCACGCAACGCCTGACCCGCTTTGTCGGCAAGGCAAAGGCGATGGATCTTTGTTTGACCGGCCGCATGATGGATGCGGCGGAAGCGGAACGTGCCGGGCTCGTCAGCCGCATTGTTCCCGCGGCCGAACTCCTTCCCGAGGCTCTCAAGATCGCCGAGCGGATCGCCAGCATGTCGCGCCCGATCGCGATGATGGTCAAAGAGGCGGTCAACCGCGCCTATGAAACAACCCTCGCCGAAGGCGTGCGGTTCGAGCGGCGGCTATTCCATTCGACCTTCGCGACCGAGGACCGGAAGGAGGGTATGGCGGCTTTCATCGAGAAGCGCAAACCGGCTTTCCGCAACGAGTAACGCAGCCTTTAGTGCGGACCGTCCTTGTTCGAGCGGCGCAGCGGCAAGGGCTGGACGAGCGGCTCGGGTGTTAGAGACCCGAAAACACCGGCAAAGATTTTGTGCAGCGTTGCCCGCAATGGTCGCCAGACCGAAAGTTGAAGCGTCTCCGCAACGAAGGTTCGGCGGGGATCCTGGCGCAGGCTGGCCATGCCATACCGGCGATAATCATCGACCCACACCTCAACGAGGCGGCTCGACACACCAAAAGCTGTGGCGACCTTATCGTTTGTCCAGCCATCGACGATGACGTGCTGGACGATCTGAGCTCGTTGGACGGTAGTGATAATTTGACGGCGGGGCGGAGGTTTGGTCTTCATGCCCCGCCAACGCGCGGACGCATTCGAGAATTCCGCGAATCAAGCACAAACGTCGACTACGATCCGCCCCCGCGTCGCGCCGGCGAGAATTCGAGGCGCGAGCTCGGGCAACTCTGCGAGCGCCACTGTCTCCGTCATCCGGTCGAGCCTGTCGAGCGGCAGATCGCGGGCGAGACGCTGCCACGCTTCGGCCCGCTCGTCGTGTGGGCACATGACCGAGTCGATACCGAGCAGGTTGACGCCACGCAACAGAAACGGGATTACCGTCGCGGGCAAATCGCTGCCCCCCGCGAGCCCGCAGGAGGCGACGCTCGCGCGGTATTTGAGCTGGGTCAGGATCGTCGCGAGGGTAGTTCCGCCGACGGCGTCGATCGCCCCGGCCCAGCGCTCGGCATCAAGCGGCCGGGACGGCTTCGCGGCGAGCGCAGTACGATCAATAAGCTCGGCGGCGCCCAGCCCGGTCAGATAATCGCGCTGCTCGGGCCGGCCCGTTGACGCGACGGCCCGATGCCCGAGCCGCGAAAGCAGTGCTAGCGCGACGCTGCCGACGCCACCGGCGGCGCCGGTGACCAGCACATCACCCGAGCCGGGCGTCAACCCGTGCCGTTCCAGAGCGATAACCGCCAGCATGGCGGTGAAACCCGCGGTGCCGATCGCCATCGCCTGGCGAGCGCTGATCCCTTCCGGGCGGCGTACCAGGTAAGAAGCCGGGACCCGCGCCTTCTCTGCATAGCCGCCCCATCGCGTCTCGCCGACCCGCCAGCCGGTCAGGATCACCGGATCCCCCGGCTTGAACTCCGGCGAATCCGAGCGCTCGACGGTGCCGGCGAAATCGATGCCGGGCACGTGCGGGTATTGGCGCACCAGCCGCCCGAGGCCCTGCAGGATCATGCCGTCCTTATAATTGAGGGTCGAGCACTCGACCGCGACGGTGACTTCGCCTGGCGGCAGCCGAGCCTCGTCGACCGCTTCGACCCGTGGGACGACCTTGCCGCCCTCCTCGTGCAGAACCAGTGCGCGGAACGTCGGCATATCTCCTCCATGGCCGCCGATAAGCCCCTCTCCCGCACGGCGGGAGAGGGAGGGGCCCGTCGCGCAGCGACGGGAAGGTGAGGGTAAGTTGCGATGCTGCGGGAACGACCCCCTCACCCCAACCCTCTCCCCCGCGAGCGGGGGCGAGGGAGATTAAAGCAGCGAGTCGCGTTCCTGGTCCCGCACGCTTTTACGCGCGAAGCGGCTCGAGAATGCTGACGAAATTAGCGACGGCGGCGCCGCCCATGTTGAAGACGCCGGCCAGCGAGGCGTCCGGCACCTGGATGCCGCCCGCCTTCCCGGTGACCTGCATCGCCGCCAGCACATGCATCGAGACGCCGGTCGCACCGATCGGGTGGCCTTTCGATTTGAGCCCGCCCGACGGGTTAACCGGAAGCTTGCCGTCCTTCTCGGTCCACCCTTCGAGGATCGCGCGCGCTCCTTCGCCCTTTGGCGTCAACCCCATCGCCTCGTATTCGATCAGTTCGGCGATTGTGAAGCAATCATGGGTCTCGACCAGATCGAGGTCGTCGAGCTTGAGCCGGGCGCTGGCCAGCGCCCGCTTCCATGCGAGCTCCGGGCCTTCGAAGGCGATGACATCGCGCCGGCTCATCGGCAGGAAGTCGTTGACCTGCTCGGCCGCGCGGAAGATGACCGCCTTTCTCATGCTGAGCGCCGTCGCAGTGTCGGCCAGCACAACCGCAGCGGCGCCGTCCGACACGAGCGAACAATCGGTGCGCTTCAACGGGCCGGCGACGATCGGGTTCTTGTCCGAGATGGTGCGGCAGAATTCGTAGCCGAGGTCCTTCTGCATCTGGGCCAGCGGATTGGCGGCGCCGTTTTTATGGTTCTTGGCGGCGATCCGCGCGAGCGCGTCGGATTGGTCGCCATAACGCTGGAAATAGCTTTGTGCGATTTTGCCGAAGATCCCGGCAAAGCCGCCCTCGATCGCGTCCTCTTCCTTGCGGTAGGAGGCGCCGAGCAGGATGTCGCCGACTTGCGCGCCCGAGATTTCGGTCATCTTCTCGACGCCGACGATCAGTGCGAGCCGCGCCTTGCCGGCCGCGATCGCGTTGAGGCCCTGATGGATCGCTGCCGAACCGGTCGCGCAGGCGTCCTCGACCCGGGTCGCCGGCTTGAAGCGCAGCGCCGGGTCGGCCTGAAAAACCAGCGAGGCCGGGAATTCCTGGCGCACAAACCCGCCATTCATCGTGCCGAGAAAGACCGTATCGATATCGGCCGCCGAGACGCCGGCATCGGCGAGCGCCGCCTGCGCAACCTCGACGATCAGCGACTCGATGTCCCTGCCCTCATGCTTCCCGAATTTGCTGTGCGCCCAACCGACGATGCACCCGCTCATACCGACCTCCAAAATGCCGACCGGCGGACGATAGCAAGCCCGCCGGTGACGCTCCATCACGATATGGGGCCGTTTCGGTTCCGGTGCGACCTCCCGCCCTCACCCGTCAACCGACCTCGCCGACTCCGCCCCCACCTGTTTTTGCACGGAATCTACAGGTACTTCCGGAAGCAGCGCGCACTCCCGACAGTAGTCGAGATTACAATGTGACACGAATATGGCGAAATGAGCGACGGCCCCTCAGACAGTTAGCCCGAACAGGCGCCATCGAGGGACCGCGAAACAACATAAGCAATTGCTCAATCCCCCGAGGAGACCTTCCAGTCGTCGGCGCTTGTTTGCGTAGGCACGGGTGCGGATTGGAACGGCGGAATCAATTGGGAGACAACCTCGTGGATATGACGGCCGCCGTCGCTGATCACGAATTTGATCCATATCTCTCCGGAGGAGAGGCCTGCGGGCACGTGAGGAACGTTCAAATTGACAACCATGCTGCCGGTGCAGTCCGAATTGACCTTGTAGGTTCCGGTTTCCTGCCCCGGCGGCGAGAAGTCGTCGCCTGCGAGGTTGTCGCCTCGGTAATCGCGCTGGGTGAGGTTGCCCCGGCCGTCGAACACCTTGATGCCAGTGACGACCACCGTCGCCGGAGGCGGCGAAGGGGGAGGTGCAGGCGTGTAGACGGTGACGCCAAACGCGTATTCGCCTTTCAGCGTCGCGTTCGAGCAACCGAAATCATCGGTGCCCCCAGCCCACGCCGCACCGCTCAGCGCCGGTAGCCCGATCATGGCCGCCAGGATCCCTTTGGAAAGCCACCTCTGCATTTCGACCTCCCTATTTGTGCCAGAGCCACTTCGGCCCTCCCATAGAGAGAAGCCTCATTGCACCGGGCGGGCAATAAAGCGGCGATAAAATCTTTTGAATCGGTTTGAAGTATTATAAAATTCTAAAGGTTAACACTTCGTCCCTGACCGGGACACTCGCCGTGACTGCTCATGCTTGCCGAGGGAGACGGAGGCATGGATGCGCTAGCGACTGCCGACGTTTTTCTGTTCGAGGGCTTTCGCCTCGACCGCCGCGGCCTCTCGCGGCGTGATCAAAGCGGTACTTTTATTTTCGCCCCTGTAGGCTCGCGCGCTCTCGAAATCCTCCGTGTTCTCGTCGAGCGCTCAGGGGACCTCGTCACGAGGGACGAGATCATGAAGGTGGTGTGGCCGGGAACTGTCGTCGAGGACAGCAACATCCCTGTGCAGATCGCAGCACTTCGCCGGCTCCTCGACAATGGACGAGCCGGCGGCAGCTGCATCCAGACCATTCCGGGCCGTGGCTACCGCTTCGTGGCTCCGATCACTTGGGCTGAAGCCTGCCCGGTATCAGTTTCCCGATCGGGCAACGGAACCAGCGGTTCGATCGCCGATGCCGCAAAGGCGTCCGCAGAGTTCGCGATTGATGGCTCAGCGCCTCTACGGATATCGGGTGCGCGTCATTGGTTTCCGCCCGCGGTCGTGCTCGCGTTTGCCGGGGCTCTGTTCTTGGCTGGAACCGTGCTCGCGGCCGTCAATTTGCGGTCCTCGGCGCCCTGGTCCGCCCCCGCACGCTCGGCGCCGCGGCTGTCGGTCGTCGTGCTGCCCTTCGCTAATCTCAGTTACGATCCCGAGCAGCAATATTTTGCGGATGGAATCACCGACGATCTGACGGCCGATCTGTCGCGGATCCACGGCATGTTCGTGATCTCGCGCACCAGCGCCTTCACCTATAGGGGTAAGCCAGTCGACACCAAGCAAGTGCGCCGCGAACTGGGCGTGCGCTATGTGCTGGAAGGAAGCGTCCAAAGATCAGGCAACCGGGTCCGCATCACCGCGCAGCTGATCGACGCCGAGGATGATGCGCACCTCTGGGCCGAGCGGTTCGACCGTGACGCGGGCGATCTGCCCGCCCTGCAAAACGAGATCACCGGCCGGATCGCGAACACGCTCAACCTCGAGCTCATCGCCGCAGAGGCCGCGCGGCCGACCGATAACCCGGACGCAATGGACTATATTTTCCGGGGACGCGCCGCCTACCTCAGACCGGTTTCGCGCGATAGCGAGGCAGAGGCGATCAACCTGTTCGAGCACGCGTTAACACTCGATCCGCAATCCGTCGAGGCACGGACCCAATTGGCGGGCGCGCTCGCGGGTCGGGTGCTCAATGGGACGACCGGCTCGGCCACAGCCGACCTCGCACGAGCGGAAGGGCTGATAGACCCGATCTTGGCGGCAAGACCCCGCGACGGGCTTGCGCATATCGTCAAAGGGACCCTGTTGCGCGCGCAGAACCGGTTCGAAGAGGCCCTTCCCGAATTCGAGACGGCGCTCGCGCTCAATCACAACTCGGCGGGCGCTCTCAACGGTCTCGCCTGGTGCAAGTTGCGCGCCGGGTCGCTCGACGAGGCGATGGGGCTGTGGGAACAAGAAATCCGGCTCAGCCCCCTCGATCCCAACAACGTCGCCGTGCGGTACGCCCACGTCGGCCTTGTGCATCTGCTGCAATCGCGCACCGACGAAGCAATTGCCTGGTTGGAAAAAGCCCGCAGCGCCGTTCCCGCTCTAAACTTCATTCACAGTCGCCTTGCCGCCGCCTATGGGCTCAAAGGTGAAACTGAGCGGGCCGCCGCCGAACTCGCCGAAGCCCGTAAGCTGGTTGGCGACGATCGTTTTTCGGGCCTCGCCCGGCTTACAACTGAGGGATATTTTAAGGCACCGAAGGTCCGCGCCCTGTACGAAGGCACTTTTTTCGCCGGCCTGCGCAAGGCCGGTATGCCGGAGGAGTGAGCGCGCGCGCCGAGGGAAATCGCTGCAGATCGAATTTACCGCTTGTGTGACTGCTATGAGATCGGTTAGAATTTTAGACTAGTCGGTATTTTAGGTTGGTATGATGATCACAGTGGGGGCCTTCGAAGCCAAGACGCATTTTTCGGCTCTCCTCGACAAGGTAGCCGAGGGTGAGGAAGTGGTCATCACCAAGCACGGAAAGCCCGTGGCCCGCCTCATAGGTGCGGCGCGCGCCGATCGAGCGCGCGTCAGTGACGCGTTCGAAAAGCTCAAGCTGTTGCGCAAGAACACCACGCTCGGCGGCCTCTCCTGGCAGCAGCTTCGGGATACTGGGCGCCGGTGAGTGCTCTCGTCATCGATTCATCCGCGGCGCTGAGCTGGTGTTTCGAAGACGAGGCCTCTGCGGCATCGGACATGCTGTTCCAACAGGTTCGCGATCAGGGTGCGGTCGTTCCCGGACTGTGGCACCTGGAGGTCGCTAATGTTCTCCTGCAGGCAGAGAAGCGTGGCCGCATTACCGCGGCCGACGTTGCGATGCGCTTGGATTTGATCGCGGAGCTGCCAATCTCGACCGATCACGAAACAACCGCGCGCGCTTGGCGGGAGATCCTGGCGCTGGCAAGGGCCCAAGGATTGACGACCTACGACGCGACATACTTGGAGCTCGCGATCCGCCGCGGTCTGCCGCTCGTCACCAGGGATGAGGCGCTCGTCGCCGCAGCGGAGCGAACCGGCGTGGCGGTTGCGGCGTAACTCTCGGCGATGTTTAGAGGCTGCTAACCTGAGCGAGGGCCATGCCAGAACAGATCGACGCCATCGCGTTGCGCCGGCCGGATGATTGGCATGTGCATCTCCGCGATGGCGGGGTACTGGCGGCAGTATTGCCGCACACCGCGCGGCAATTTGCGCGCGCGATCGTAATGCCCAATCTCGTGCCGCCGGTAACGACTGTTGCGGCAGGGCGCGCCTATCGGGAGCGTATCCTTGCGGCGCTTCCACCGGATGCCGCGTTTGTCCCCTTGATGACCTGCTATCTGACCGATGCGACCGATCCCGAAGAGGTCGCGCGCGGTCATCAGGAGGGGGTATTCACGGCGGTCAAGCTCTATCCGGCGCACGCGACCACCAACTCGGCGCACGGCGTTACCAGTATCGACCGCGTCATGCCGGTGCTCGAGCGCATGGCGGGGCTCGGCATGCCGCTGCTGGTCCATGGCGAGGTGACCGATCCCGAGGTCGATGTGTTCGACCGCGAGGCGGTGTTCATCGACCGCGTGCTCGATCCGCTGCGCCGCCGGCTGCCTGAACTGCGCATCGTGCTGGAGCACATCACGACCGAAGAGGCGGTGAATTACGTCGCCTCCAGCGGACCCGACCTCGCAGCGACGATCACCGCGCATCACCTTCTAATCAATCGCAACGCGATCTTTGCCGGCGGGATCCGACCGCATCTCTACTGCTTGCCGGTTGCCAAGCGCGAGAAGCACCGCCGCGCGCTGCGCCGCGCCGCAACGTCGGGAAGCGAAAAATTCTTTCTTGGCACCGACAGCGCCCCGCATGCGGTCGCGGCGAAAGAGACGGCGTGCGGCTGTGCCGGCATTTTCACCGCGCTCTGCGCGATTGAGATTTACGCCGAAATCTTCAAAGAGGAAGTGGCGCTCGACAGGCTGGAAGCGTTTGCCTCGCTGAACGGACCCAAATTCTACAAGTTGCCGCCCAATGAAGGGCACATCACGTTGCGGCGAGAGGCTTGGGTCGTGCCGGAGCGGATCGGGTACGGCGATAATACCATCGTGCCGTTCCGCGCCGGGGAGACGCTTCGCTGGCGGCTGCAGGGCTAGGAGCGCGAATGGACGTCGAGACGGCGCTGGAGCGGATCAAGGAAGCGGTCGGCCCGCGCGGCTGGATCGCAGATCCGGCGGAGGAGGAGCCTTATCTGATCGAGGCGCGGCGGCTCTGGCATGGCGCTACCCGGCTCGTAGTGCGGCCGGGTTCGACCGAGGAGGTCGCGGCGGTGGTGCGGATCTGCGCCGACGCCGGTCTGCCGATGGTGCCGCAGGGCGGCAATACCGGCCTGGTTGGCGGCGGCGTCCCGCCTATTGACAGGCGGAACATCGTGCTCGCGCTCGGCCGTATGAACCGCATCCGCGAGATCGACCCGGTCAATTTCACGATGACCGCGGAGGCCGGCTGCATCCTCGCCGAATTGCAGCAGGCCGCCGCCGAGGCCGACCGGCTGTTCCCATTGAGCCTCGGCGCCGAGGGCAGTTGTCAGATCGGCGGCAATCTCTCCACCAATGCGGGCGGGATCGCCGTGTTGCGCTACGGCAATACCCGCGAACTGACCCTCGGGCTGGAGGTAGTATTGCCGGACGGGCGGATCTGGGACGGGTTGCGCGGGCTGCGCAAGGACAATACCGGCTATGATCTGAAGCAGCTTTTTATCGGCGGCGAGGGGACGCTCGGGATCATTACGGCGGCGACCCTGAAACTCTTCCCGAAACCGCGCGAGATCGAGATCGCGTTTCTCGGGCTCACCAGGGTAGAAGACGTGATGGCGCTGTTCGCGCGCGCCCGCGCTGCGACCGCCGATCAGCTGACCGCATTCGAGCTGATCCCGCGCGCTGGCATCGACTTGGCGCTGGCGCACATACCCGGCACGATCGACCCGCTCAGCGAGCCTCATCCCTGGTACGTATTGCTCGAGATGTCGTCGAGCCAGACCGATAGCGGCATGCGTGGATTACTGGAAAGACTTCTCGAAACGGCCCTCGACGAAGACCTCGTCGCCGATGGCGTCATCGCCGAGAGCGGGGCGCAAGCCAAGCAGCTCTGGCGCATCCGCGAGGCGATTGTCGAGGCGCAGCTCTACTCGGGCTCGATCAAGCACGACGTCTCGGTGCCGGTCAGCCGGGTCGCTGATTTCATCATTCGCGCCACCGATCAGGTAGCCGGGAGGCTCCCCGGGATCCGGCCGATCGCCTTCGGCCATGTCGGCGACGGCAACGTTCACTTCAACCTGACCCAGCCGGAGGGCGCCGACA
>JAFASL010000694.1 GCA_019244535.1 Alphaproteobacteria bacterium | reverse complement strand
GCAGCTAGCGGCGGTGCAGCCAGTCCTCGATCAGGCGGCGGGCTATCGAGTCGAGGCGCGGCAGGCGGAAGCTGTCGTCGTCGGTATGCGACGCCAGCCAGTCGCGGGTAAACCAGCGGGCGTCTTCGAGCTCGCCGTAATCGATCGTGATCTCGGCCGTTCGCGCTTCGGCGTAGAAGCCCAGCATGATGTTGGCCGGAAAGGGCCAGGGCTGAGAGGAGTGATAATGAACCCCGTCGACCTCGATGCCTGTCTCTTCGCGGACTTCGCGGGCGACCGCATCTTCGAGGCTCTCGCCGGGCTCGACAAAGCCGGCCAATGTCGAATACATGCCCGGCAGCGGGAAATTCTTGTTGCGGCCGAGGAGCACGCTCTCGCCGTTGGTCACCAGCATGATGACCGCAGGATCGGTGCGCGGGAAATGCATCGTATTGCAGGCCGCGTTCGTGCAGCGCCTCATATGCCCCGCCTCCTCGCTGCGGGTCGGACTGCCGCAGAGGCCGCAATAGCGGTGCCGGGCATGCCAGAACATCATCGCGCGGGCGAGCGCCAGCAGCGCCCCCTCGCGACGGTCGAGCCCAGGCGCGACGTGGCGCAAATCCGCGAACCGCACCGTGGCCGCCTCGACCCCGCTCGCCACCAGGGCCGGGGAACGCAGCATCTCGAGCGGCGCCTCGACCAGCGACAAGTCGAGCGCGAAATGCGCCCGTTCTTCAATGACGCCGAGAAACACCACCTCACCGCTGGCAAGCCGCTCGTGGCCGACGCCGAGGATTTCGGCAATGCCGGCGGACGGGAGCACCGCCGCTCGCGGCTCGCCGCCGTCGAGCTCGATGACCAGGTTCTGGTTGCGCCAGACCGGCACAAAGAAGCTTTCGGGGTCGGCGAACCGCTCGACAATCCACGCTGTGTCGCGGCGGCGCAGACCGGCGCGCTCGAAGCCGGGATGGGAGTAAAAATTAGGAGCCCGCATCGGGTCAAACTGGCACAGGGCAGCGCGCGGCCGCAAGCCGGACTATGGGCGCCTTCTCGGGAGTAGCAATTTTGGCGAAGACATATGCAGTTCTGGTGCTACTGCTGCTGACCGTTTTACCGTCATCGGGGCGCGCGGCCGGCTATGTGGACGGGCTGGCGCCGCCCGGCGCCCCGGCAAGCGCATTTCCGGCGCCGGCCCGGCGGGTGGCCGGCATCGTCACCGACACTTGGCGAGACGAGCAGTCGCGCGACCAAGCGGGCGAGGCTGAACGCGTGGTGCGGCTGCTGGGAGTAAAGCCCGGTCTCGACGTTGCGGATATTGGCGCCGGCAGCGGGTATTACACTGTGCGGCTGGCGCGGCGCGTGGGACCGCAAGGACACGTCTATGCCGAGGACGTCGTCCCAGACTATCTCGACCGCCTCGCGCGCCGGGTCTCGAGTGAAGGGCTCGCAGGCTCGGTCACCATTGTCCGGGGTGAGCCGCACGATCCTCGCCTGCCTGCGGGCTCTGTCGACCTTGCGCTTCTGGTGCACATGTACCACGAGGTCACACAGCCCTACGGCCTTTTATGGAACTTGCGCCCGGCATTGCGGCCCGGGGCCCGGGTCGCGGTAATCGACGCGCGCAAAGAAACCGCCTCGCACGGCACCCCGCCAGACTTGCTGCGGTGCGAGCTGGCCGCCGTCGGCTATCGCCAGACCGCGTTCTACGATCTACAAGAGAACACCTATCTCGCCGTCTTTGCGCCGGGGGATCGCCCGGCATCCCCTGAGACCATTCGCCCCTGTTCCGTCGGACACGGTTGATCGCGTCTCAGAGCGCAGCGAGGCGCTGCTCCAGATAAGCGCGCTCGACGCCGTTCGCCATCAATGCAAGAGCGCGCCGATACGCATCTGCGGCTGCCTCGAAAGAGCCGAGGCGGCGCAGCATGTCGGCGCGGGCGGCATGAAAAAGATGATAGCGGTCGAGCTCCCTTCCGAGCTCATCGATAAGCGCCAGCCCACGATCCGGCCCTTCGCTCATCCCGATGGCGACGGCGCCGTTGAGCTGCACCACGGGGCTCGGCTGAATGCGCGCGAGTACGCCGTAAAGCGCCGCGATCTGCCGCCAGTCGGTATCGTCGGAACTGGCGGCTTCGGCGTGCAATGCCGCAATCGCGGCCTGAAGCTGGTAGGGACCCACCCTCCCCATCCGCAACGCGGCGTCCACCAGACCCAAACCTTCGTCGATCTGTGCGCGGTCCCACAACGAGCGGTCCTGCTCCTCCAAGATCACCAGGCCGCCCGCCGTATCGACCCGCGCCTGCCGGCGTGAATCATGCAGCAGCATCAGCGCCAGCAGACCCAAGCCCTCCGGATCTTGCCGGTCGATCGCGCACAGCACGCGACCGAGGCGGATGGCTTCGGCGCACAGTTCCCGCCGGATCAGCGCATCACCCGCCGTCGCGGTGTAGCCTTCATTGAAGACCAGGTAGATGACCGCCTGAACCGCAGCCCTGCGTTCCGGCAAAGCCTGGTCCGAGGGCACCTCGTAAGGAATGCGTGCATCCTGGATCTTGCGCTTGGCACGCACCAAGCGTTGCGCCATGGTCGGCTCGGGGAGGAGGAAAGCGCGCGCAATCTCGCCCGTCGAAAGACCACCCAGCGTTCGCAACGTCAAGGCAACTTGAGCCTCGCGGTTGAGCGCCGGGTGGCAGCAGGTGAATATTAACCGCAGCCGGTCATCGGGGATTTCGGACGGCAGCTCCTCGATATCCGCAGCCTCCTCATGCGGTGCTATCGCGAGTTCCTGCTCGAGCAACGTTTGTTTGTCACGCCGCGTACGCTCCCGCCGCCCTGCGTCAATCAGCTTGCGATAGGCCGTCGTTGTGATCCACGCAGCTGGATTGTCCGGAATGCCGCGCTCAGCCCAATGGCGCAATGCCGCGGCGAAGGCCTCCTGCATCGCCTCCTCGGCCCGGTCGAATGATCCGGAGAGCCGGATCAGGCTGGCGATGATCCGGCCGTGCTCGCAGCGAAACACCGCTTCCGCCGAGGTGCGAACTTCAGTTGATGCCTGCATCGCTCCCCGCCGGACCTCCTACCTCGGAGGAATCTCCGCGATCGGGCGGACCTCGATGCAGCCTTCGCTGCCTTTGCACGCGGTCGGGATCTTTGCGGCCCAGGCAATTGCCTCGTCGAGGTTCTGACAGTCGAGGATGTAGTAGCCGGCGAGCTGTTCCTTTGTCTCCGCGAAGGGGCCGTCGAGGACAAGCGGTTTCCCATTCTCCTTGCGGACCGTCGTGGCGGTGGCGGTCGGCTGCAGCGGCTCCCCGGCGATGAACACCCCCTTTCGCCTGCTTTCGTCCATCACCGCCCAATGTCCGGCCTTGATCTGCTCTCTGTCCTCTGCTGAGGCCTCGGCGAAATCGCTCTCGCGGCTGTAGACCAGAAACATATAGCGCATGACCCGCTCTCCGGCTCAGCCTTCGATCGTCCAGGAGGAGCGACCCGGGAAGGGCGGCGGAACGGCTTCCCTGACGCTCGGGCGCGCTAGATGGCGTTCATAATAGGCTTCGAGAGCCGCATTTCGCCTCAGCATTGCACTGCTCTCGGGCAAATGGTGCAAATAAAAGAGCATTGGCAGGATGTTCATATCGGCCAACGTGAACGTATTGCCGACAAGGTGGCCCGTCTTGGCCACAGCGCGGTCGAGCATCGCGAATTGGGTCTCCAGCTTCGGCAAAACGCCCTCGATGACCGCGCGGTGGGGAGCGCCGTCCGAGGTGCCCGGGAAAAAATAGGCCCCGACATACGGCCGCGCCACCAGCACATCGAAATGAGTGTTGACGATCGAGATCCACTGCTCGGTTTTTGCGGCTGCGGCGACGTCCTTTGGAACGAGCGGCGCGCCGTCGAAGGCATGATCGATGTAAAAGCAGATTGCGCGGGATTCGGCGAGTGTGAGATCCCCGTGACGAAGCGCTGGGATCTTGCCCAGCGGATGGATCGCGTCGACTTCCGCGGTGTGCGGCATCACCGCGACGAGCTTATAGGGTACTCCTTTCTCGTGGCAGGCGATGCGGCTGACCCAGACATAATTGCTCTGAGGTGCGCCAATGATTTCGAGTTCCGGCATGGCTGCGCTCCTTCGATGATGCTCAACATTGGGACGACGCGCGAGTGTCGCGGGATCGACAAGCAGAATTTTTATTTTCTTGGCCCTACAGCGTCGGAAGCGAGCCTAGGTCCGGGGATTTCCTCACCCGCCGTCCCAACCGGCTCGGTGAAAGAGCGCGCGCCTTGATCAAAGCTGATCGCGTCGGAGCGGCACGACGTTATCCGCCTGATCCACGGGATTTTGTTGGAGTGCCGTCTGAACCGCTTCCGCCAAGGTTTCTAGTTTGAATGGTTTTTTGAGCAAGGCGTGGCTGTTCAGGTCGGCGCCAAAGCGCGACAGATCCGCATAGCCGCTGGCGAACAGCACCTTGAGGTCGGGGCGGCTGCGGCGCGCCAGCCGCATTGTATCCAGCCCAGACAGCCCGGGCATCACCAGGTCCGCAACCATCAGGTCGCAAGGGGTGCCCCGTTCGAGGATCGCCAATGCCGCCCGGCCACTGTCCGCCTCAGTCACGTCATACCCCATTTCCTGGAGATCCTGCGCAATGATCCACCGGACATCCGGGTCGTCATCGACGACGAGAATATGGGCGCCTCCCACCGCACGAGCCTGCCTCGAAAGCCGGGCGCCGGACTTTGCTGCCTCGATGGCACGGGGGAGATAGATCAGCACGGTGGTCCCCTCGCGCAGGCGACTGCGAATGCGCACCGCTCCGCCCGACTGCCTGATCACGCCAAACACCATCGACAGGCCCAGCCCGGTCCCCTTGCCGACCTTCTTGGTCGTAAAGAAAGGCTCGAAGGCGCGTTCCAAGACCTCGGGGCTCATTCCGGTGCCGGTGTCGCGCACCGACACCAGCACGCAATCCTGGTCCGCCACCTCTTCGGGCAATTCGCCGCTGGCTCCGCGGATGTTTGCCGTTTCGATGAGGATCAGGCCACCACCTGGCATTGCGTCGCGCGCATTGAGGGCGACATTGAGGAGCGCCGTCTCGATCTGGCCGGTATCGATCAGAACCGGCCAGAGCTCGCCCGCCAAAGCATGCCGGATCTCGACGGTCGGGCCGATCGAGCGGCGCAGTATCTCGGTCATCTCGACGATGATGGAGTTGAGGTTGGCGGGGATCGGGTTGAGACGTTGCTGGCGCGCGAACGCGAGCAAAGACTCGGTGAGCTTGGCGCCTTGGGCGGCGCCGCGCTGCGCAGTATGCAGCAGGCGCAAGCTCTTCTCGTCCGAAACACGCGGCTCGAGCAGCGCCAAGGAACCCGAAACCGCGGTCAGTAGATTGTTGAAGTCATGCGCGACGCCGCCGGTCAGCTGTCCCATCGCCTCCATTTTCTGCGCCTGCAGCAGTGCCGACTGAGCCTGCTCGCGAGCTTCGATCTCGGCACGAAGCCGTTTATTAGTGGCGGCGAGCTCACGAGTACGCTCGGCCACAGTGCTCTCGAGTTCCTCGCGGTTGCGCGCCAGCGTTGCAGCCGTGTTACGCAACTCGTTGCCGACCTCGTCGAGCTCTCGCACTCCGCCGACCAACGCGCCGATCGGCTCGCCCCTTCCCAACGCTTTCGTGGCATCGGTCAGCGCCTCGACCGGCCGCCGAATCCCGCGAGCCATCCACCAGCCCAAGAGTAGGCTCGCCGCAAGAACCGCTCCACCCCCGCCAAAGGCCAATAATCGCGCGCGGCGGACAGGAGCGTCGACAAACTCCCGCGGCAGGCCGATCGCCACTGTCCAGCCGGTTAACGGCGAGCGGCGAAATGTCGAATATACAGGGATGCCTTCGCTGGTAATGTTGGGAAGCCAGTTCTCGACCGGTCCGCGCATCGCCTCCAAAAGCCCCGGCGAAACTGGCTTGCCAAGAAACCGGTCCAAATCGCGGTTGCGGGCGACAATGATACCTTTGCGATCGAAGAACCCGGCCGTCCAATCAGGCGAAAGATTTTGCTCTTCGAGCAGCGACGACAAGACCTCCGGTCCGAGCCCCATCGCCAGCACATATACGACCTGGCCGTCGCGGAAAACGGGAACCCCCACCACCAGGATCGGGCGGCGCAAAACAGCGCCGAGGATCAGATCGGAAATCTGGGGCTGACCCGTTGCCACGACGCGGTCATGCATTTCGGTGTTGGTTGCACGCGGCAGCGGTTCGCCAAACGGCCGGTTCGTGCTGAGGAGTTGCTGGCCCTTCGTGTCGTGCAGAACGATCGATGTACCGCGTATCTTGAGCGCCTCACGCATCTGCCGGTCAAAGGCCGCAAAGTCGCCGTCCTGCAGGCTCGGCGAGGCCGCGAGTACCTGAAGCTCCGCCTCGATCGCGCTGATCTGG
>JAFASL010000549.1 GCA_019244535.1 Alphaproteobacteria bacterium | reverse complement strand
AACGGGGTTGTCTCAGCCGGCGCGGCGGAGTTTTTCCGGGGCGACAGGCGCAGCCGGTCGATCGGCCAGCGCGGCAGCCAGAGATACATGATCCGTCGCATCCGGCACCTCCATCTCCCAGCTCCCCGGCTCGCCACCGCGGCAGCGCAGCAGCTCGACCAGCCACCGCGGGCACCCGACCCCCGGCTCTCCCTGGGAAGGCCGCGACGGCAATGCGGCAACGCGCCAGCGGGTCATTGCTGCATTTGGTAGAGCCCGTTCACGCGACGCCTGCCCCCCTTCGCGCCAGCGTCTCAGCAAAAAGGCGGTGATGCCCGAGCGTTCTGCTGCGAGCTGTAATCGGCGGCTCGCCACCGCAGGAAGCGTCCCGACTTCGCCGACCACCGCGACAATGCCAGGGGAGCGCAGCCCCTCCTCCATCGCCCACAGGATCTCGGCATCGCGCGATGTCCGGACCAGCACAACACGCTCCGGATCGAGCCCGTGCGCCGCGAGACCCGGCCCGTAGAGATCCGGGCGCGGCAGACACCACAACACCATACCCCCCTCACCCCGACCCTCTCCTCCCTCCCATTCCCTCCCCCGCGAGCGGGGGAGGGTTAGGGTGGGGGCGAGGGAGGGAATGGGAGGGGGCTGGGAGGGTGAGGTGGGTGATGCCGCCAGTCTTCCGATGATCGTCGCGGTAAAGGCGGCGGCGAGCGCGCCATCCTCCTCGTCACGGCCCATTCCCATGATCTCGTGCAAGGCTCCCCGGGCGAGTCCGCCGCCGGGCAGGGCCCGGTCGATCGTCGCGACACCAAAGGGCAACACCCCATGCGCTGTCGCCGCCGGCCGCTCGATACGCCGGACACGCTCGCGAAGCTCGGGAAGAAGGGTCCTTGCCCGATCGATCATGTTCTATTTTTGTTCTGGGAGTTACCTCCTGTCAAGACCGGCAGCCATCCCTTAAGGCGGCGGGCGGCCTCGGCGATGTCCTCGGTCGAGCCGGCGAACGAAATGCGCATCCAGCCGCCGCCATGGAGCGGGTCGAAATCGAGGCCGGGGGTGACCGCCACCCCGGTCTCGGAAAGCAGGCGCCGGCAGAAAGCCTCGCTGTCGCTCGTTCGGCTCGAAATATCGACATAGAGGTAGAACGCTCCTTCGGCCGGCGCGAAGCGGGTCAGGCCGGCGGCCGAAAGCGTGCGGATCAGGAGATCGCGATTGGCGCGATAGCGTGTGACGTGGCCGTCGAGTTCGGCGCGGCAGTCGAACACCGGGAGCGCCGCCAGCTGCGACAATGCCGGCGGCGAAATGTAGAAATTCTGCGCCAGGCACTCGACCGAGCGTGCCAGATCCGGCGGCACCAGCATCCAGCCGAGCCGCCACCCGGTCATGCTGTAGTACTTCGAAAACGAATTAACGACGATCGCGTCCTGCGTGAAGGCGCGCGCCGTCGCCGCGGCGGTCTCGTAAGTGATGCCGTGATAGATCTCGTCCGAGACCAGCCGGATGCCGTGCTCACGGCAATAGCCAGCGAGCCGCGCGAGATCGGGGGCGCCGATCATCGTCCCGGTCGGATTTGCCGGGCTGGCGATGATCAGGCCGTCGAGCGCGCTGATATCGGCGAGAAGCTCGGGGTTCGGCTGGTAGTGCGCGTTCTCGCCGACAGCGATTAGCACTGGTTCGATATCCAGAGCCGTCAGGATATTGCGATAGGCGGGATATCCGGGGACCGCGAGCCCCACCCGGGCGCCGGGCTCGAACGCAGCAAGAAAGGCGAGCTGAAACCCGGCCGACGAGCCCGTCGTAACGACGACCTCGGCCGGGTCGACGGCGATCTTGTATTGCGTCCGGTAATGCGCTGCGATCGCCTGCCGCAACGGGGCGATGCCGAGCGCATCGGTATAGCCGATCCGCTCCTCGGCGAGCGCGCGGCGGGCGGCTTCGAGCACCGGCTGCGGCCCGGCAGTCCCGGGTTGGCCGACTTCGAGATGGATCACATCGGCGCCTTCTGCCTCACGCTGATTGGCGGCGCGCAACACGTCCATCGCGATAAAAGGCGGCACCAAGCCCCGCCGGGCAGCGCGCAACGTCACGTCAGAGCACATCCTTCCGGCTTGAAGATCCGCCGAGTCGACGCCGGGTGGCGCACCAGGCGATCTTTCGGTCGTATCGGACGGCGCACCAGTTCGCCGCCGCAATTGGGGCAGCGCCCTGCGAGTACCCGTTCGGCGCAATCGCTGCAAAAGGTGCACTCATAGGAACAGATGCGGGCGTCGAGCGAGTCTGGCGGCAAATCCCGGTCGCAGCACTCGCAGTTGGGCCTCAATTCCAGCATCGTCACGTGCTCCAACACCGCTTACCCCGCCGCATCCTGCGCGAGAAGGTTGGCAGAGGCGAGCGGCTTTCGCTATGAGGGGCGTTCATTTCGGCAAACAGAGAACCATCTTGATCCGCCTGATTGGAATGTCTGGAAGCCTGCGCAGCGGCTCCTACTCGAACGCAGTTCTGGAGACCCTGCGGGAGAAATTCGCCGGCCGCGCGGATCTCGGGATATACGACCTGAGTCCGATCCCGCTCTACAATCAGGATCTCGAAGGCGAGAAACGCCCCGAACCGGTCAAGGCATTGCTCCACGCAATCGCCGAGAGCGATGGGCTCGTCCTCTGTGCGCCCGAGTTCAACCACAGCATTCCCGGGGTGCTGAAGAACGCCCTGGATTGGGCTTCGCGCCCGGCCTTCACCTCGGTGATGGCCTACAAGCCCGTCGCTGTCATGGCCACATCCCCCGGCCCGCAGAGCGGTGCGCGCTGCCTTGAGCACGTGAAAGTGGCGCTGGATTCGATGCTAGCGCGCGTTGTTTTGGCGCGCGAGTGCATCATCACCTCGGTCGCTGCAAAGATTCGCGACGGCCGTCTCGTCGACGAAACCTCACTCGGCTTCGCCTGCGGTGCGGTGGAGGCGCTGCTGCACGAGATCCGCCTGTGGCGGACCGCGGAGGCTCAAAAAAGATAAATTCGGGCGGCAGCCCCGATCAGAGGGCGCGCGCCGCCTTCAGCACCTCGGCCACATGGCCCGGCACTTTGACCTTGTGCCACACGCCGCGAACGACGCTGTCCTTATCGATCAGGAAGGTGCAGCGCTCGATGCCCATGTATTTGCGTCCATACATACTCTTCTCGACCCAGACGCCGTATTTTTCGCACACATCGGAGCCGGCGTCGGACGCCAGGATAAACGGCAGCTCGTGCTTCTTTTTGAATTTGTCGTGCGATGCGACGGTATCCTTCGAGATCCCGATCACCACGGACCCCGTCC
Organism: Alphaproteobacteria bacterium; assembly: GCA_019244535.1. GTDB lineage: Bacteria > Pseudomonadota > Alphaproteobacteria > ATCC43930 > CGMCC-115725 > AP-15. The sequence continues at coordinate 1,067 of JAFASL010000549.1, read as the reverse complement.
CGCCGTAATCCGGAAAGGCATCGCGAAATCCGCAGGCTTCCGCGGTGCAGCCGGAGGTGTCGTCCTTCGGATAAAAGTAAAGGACAACCTTTTTCCCCTTGAGCTTGGACAAAGTGACGCTGCCGTTGCCGTCGGTGGGCAGCGTAAAATCCGGGGCTTTTTCGCCGATCTCGACACTCATCGCGCGTCTTCTCCTCGTTCTTGCGCCGCGCGCCGGGCCGGCTGCCCGATCAATCGGTCATACCAGTTGCGGACCCGCGCTGCAGCGTCGGTGATATCCGCGTCGAGCCGGGCGAAGTCAATCGCTCCGACGCAGGCGGCAAGGGTGGCGGCGTCCGGTTCCTCGAGGTCGCCAACCGCCGGCGATCCGTCACCGAGCAAAGCGAGGACCTCCTGAACATTGCGGAACAGCACCGCCGCCGCGCCCAGTTCGTGCCGGGCTTTCGGCGGGAGCAGCCCGGCGTCTCCGAGCGCCGCGATCGCTTCCGCGGTTCCACGATGCAGTATCTGCGGCGCAGATGCGGCATCGCGCAGCATCAAGAACTGCACGATGAATTCCAGGTCGATCAGGCCGCCTTGGCGGTTTCTCAGATCCCAGCGCCAGGGGCGTGGGTTCTCGTCGGCGATCCGGCGCCGCATATCGGCGACATCGATAACGAGTTTCTCGCGGTCGCGGGGGGAACATAATACGGCTGCGATGACCTCGGAAATGCGACGGCATAGCTGCGCATCACCGGCGACCGGCCGCGCGCGCGTCAGTGCCATATGTTCCCAGGTCCAGGCAGATTCGCTCTGATAGCGCGCGAACCCCGCCAAATGGGAGGCGATCGGCCCCGCTTCACCCGATGGCCGCAGCCGCATATCCACGTTGTAGAGCCGGCCTTCGGCGGTGGGCGCAGTAATTGCACTGATCAGCCTCTGGCTGAGGCGTGCAAAATAGGATGAGAGTTGAAGTGGGTGAGGACCCTCGGAGCTCTCTGTGCCGGGCGGGGCGTCGTAGATCAGAATCAGGTCGAGATCGGAGGCGAGGGTCATCTCGCGGCTGCCGAGGCGCCCCATTCCTATGA
>JAFASL010000372.1 GCA_019244535.1 Alphaproteobacteria bacterium | reverse complement strand
ACGCGCAACGTCTGGCGCATGATCTCGGGACCTATGCCGTCGCCGGCCAGCACGAGCACCTTGCGGTTGGACTCGCGGGTCTGGGTCACCCTCAGACCCCGCGCTGGGTCATGCCAAACTGCCACGGGCGTGCCAGCTGCGCCCTTTGCTCATACGCGCCGATATCTGCAGCCTTTTGCTCGGTGAGGCCAATGTCGTCGAGCCCGTTCAAGAGACAATGCTTGCGGAATGCGTCGAGCTCGAAATGCACTTTCTCACCATCTGGGCGCGATATCGTCTGGCTTTCGAGATCCACGGTCATGACCGCGTTAGCGCCCTTCCTCGCGTCCTCCATCAGCATATCGACGATTTCCTTGGGCAAGGCGATCGGCAGGATTCCGTTCTTGAAGCAGTTATTGTAAAAGATGTCAGCAAAGCTCGGCGCGACGACGCAGCGGATGCCAAAATCGTGCAGCGCCCAGGGGGCATGCTCACGGCTCGACCCGCAGCCGAAATTTTCCGCACCGATAAGGAACTTGGCCTTGCGGTAAGGAGCCTGGTTCAGAACGAAATCCGGGTTCTCCGAGCCGTCCGGACGAAAGCGGATCTCCTGAAACAGCCATTGCGACAGGCCAGTCCGCTTGATCGTCTTCAAATAGATCGCCGGGAAGATCTTGTCGGTGTCGAGGTTGACGATCGGCAATGGTGCCGCGACGCCGGTCAGGGTGGTGAACTTTTCCATCCGATCCTCTCAGGCAAGATCGCGCACGTCGGAGATGCGGCCGGTAACGGCAGCGGCTGCGGCCATCGCCGGGCCCATCAGATGGGTTTTGGCGTTCTTGCCCTGACGACCCTCGAAATTGCGGTTCGAGGTCGAGGCGATCCGCTCGCCGTTCAGCGCCTTGTCGTCGTTCATCGACATGCACATCGAGCACCCAGCGTCGCGCCACTGGAAACCGGCTTCGAGGAAGATGCGGTCGAGCCCCTCCTCCTCGGCTTGGTGCTTGACATGGCCCGAGCCCGGAACGACCAGCGCGGTAACGCCTTCGGCGACCTTGCGGCCCCTGGCGATTGCCGCAGCGGCGCGCAGATCCTCGATGCGGCTGTTCGTGCACGAGCCGATAAACACGCGCTGCACCGGCACCTCGGTCAGCAGAGTGTTCGGTTTCAACTGCATGTATTGAAGCGCCCGCTCGACCGCCGCCCGCCTGAGCGGATCCTCGATCTGAGCCGGGTCCGGCACCCGGCCCGTAACCGGTGCAGCCTGCTCCGGGTTGGTACCCCAGGTGACGTGCGGCGCGATGTCGGCGGCATCGAGATGCGCCTCCTTGTCATATTTGGCGCCGGGGTCGGACGGTAGGGTCCGCCAGTACGCGACGGCCTGCTCCCAGGCAGCACCCTTCGGCGCATAGGGCCGCCCCATCACATAGGCGATGGTCTTTTCGTCAGGGGCGACGAGCCCGGCGCGCGCGCCCGCCTCGATCGACATGTTGCATACCGTCATCCGGCCTTCCATCGACATGTCGCGGAAGGTGCTGCCGGCATATTCGAAAACATGGCCGGTACCGCCGGCGGTGCCGATCTTGGCGATGATCGCCAGGATTACGTCTTTCGGGCTGACCCCGGCTCCGAGCCCGCCGTTCACCTCGACCAGCATGTTTTTGGCCGGCGACTGGATCAAAGTCTGCGTCGCCAGCACATGCTCGACCTCGGAGGTGCCGATGCCAAAGGCGAGCGCGCCCATCGCGCCGTGCGTCGCGGTGTGGCTGTCGCCGCAGACGATGGTCATGCCCGGTTGGCTGAGCCCTTGTTCCGGCCCGATGATGTGGACAATGCCCTGGTCGAGGCTGGTGATGGGGAAGTACGGAACCCCGAATTCCTTGACGTTGCGCTCGAGCGCGTCGACCTGAAGCTTCGATTCCGGATTGTCGATGCCCGCAGCCCCGGCCACCCGGTTGGTTGTCGGGATATTGTGGTCGGCGACAGCAATCGTCGCGTCCGGCCGGCGCACCTTGCGGCCGGCGAGCTTCAATCCTTCGAATGCTTGCGGTGTGGTGACTTCGTGGATCAGATGAAGATCGATGTAAATTAGGTAGGTGCCCTCCCCTTGTGGGGCGATGACGTGATTGTCCCAAATCTTATCGAATAGGGTGCGCGGCGAGGCCATGGCTGGGTTACTCCGATTGGTTGCTTTCGACCTCGGCGGCCATCTCCGGAGCCGGTTCGCTCATGGGTTTTGACGCGTTGCGAGCTCGTTGGGCATCTGGCCGCACGGTGTCTCGCGCGCGTTCGGTGATGCGCGCCGCCTTGCCCGTGCGGCCTCGCAGATAATAAAGCTTTGCGCGCCGGACCACGCCCCGCCGCACTACCTCGATCGAAGTGACGCGGGGCGAATAAAGGGGAAAGACGCGCTCCACACCCTCGCCGTAAGAAATCTTCCGCAACGTGAAATTCGAGTTCACTCCGGCATTCTTGCGGCCGATGCAGACACCTTCGAAGACCTGGATGCGTTCGCGCTCACCTTCGACCACCCTGACCCCGACCCGCAATGTGTCGCCGGGTTGGAACTCAGGGACTGGGCGGCGGGCGGCGAGCTTTTCGACCTGCTCGCGCTCAAGCTGCTGCAAAAGGTTCATCGATCCACCTCATCATTCCGATTGTTCTCGTGCATCGCCTCGTAGCGCTCCCACAAATCGGGCCGGCGCTCGCGGGTCAGGCGTTCAGCCTCGGCCCGGCGCCACTTGCAGATCCGCCCGTGATGGCCCGAAACGAGCACTTCCGGGACCGGGCGCCCCTGCCAGAGGGCCGGGCGAGTATACTGCGGATATTCGATCAGACCCTCGGCAAAGCTCTCATCGACGAGCGTCTCGGCACATCCGATGACCCCCGGCAGGAGCCGCACGCAGGCGTCGATAATCGCGATTGCCGCGGGTTCCCCGCCCGACAGCACAAAGTCACCGAGGCTTATCTCTTCGACGGCGCGGGCCTCCAGCACGCGCTCGTCGACGCCCTCGAAACGGCCGCAGATCACACGTACACCCGGCATTGCGGCAAGCTGGCGCACCCGCTGTTGATCGAGCCGGCGCCCTCGCGGCGACAACAGAATGAGAGGTCCCACGCCGCCGCCGCCCGCGATTGCCGCGTCGAGCACGTCAGGCCGCATCACCATCCCCGGCCCGCCGCCAAACG
>JAFASL010000082.1 GCA_019244535.1 Alphaproteobacteria bacterium | reverse complement strand
GGACTGTTGGGTTTGGTCGAGATTGGCGTTGTGGAAATCCATCCGTGGGGCGCGACGATCGACGATATCGAGCACCCCGACACGCTGGTTTTCGACCTCGATCCCGGCGAGGGAATCGAGTGGGACTTTGTAGTCGAGACCGGCCTTCAGCTCAGGGCGTTGCTGGCCGCGGAGGGTCTCGATTGCTGGCCGAAGACCACCGGTGGCAAGGGTCTGCATGTGATGGTGCCGATCGCGCCAGAAATGGATTGGGACCGCGCTCACGCCTATACACGCGGAATTGCCGAGCGCCTGGCGGCGACCGCCCCGGATCGCTACACCACCTCTGCAGCTCTGGAAGCCCGCCCCGGACGGCTGTTTATCGATTATCTGCGGAATGGCCGCGGCACGACAGCAGTAGGCGCCTATTCGCCGCGTGCGCGGCCCGGCTTTCCGATCGCGGCGCCCGTCATCTGGCATCAGATTGAGCATGGGCTGCATTCGGACGCGTTCAGCATTACAAACCCACCGCGCCGCCCGCTAAGATCCAAGCCGGGGTCCTCGTGCGCGGAGGGCGGGGACTAAAAGTTGACAGGTGATCCCGGATGGTGGACGTCGAGACGCTTCTTGCCGGCCTTTACGCCAACGGGCTCAGCGTCACGCTGGAATGGAGGAGATCTCACGGGATCCAGGCAACGCGCGGGGATCCGGAATTGGTCCCCGAATGGAGATCTCACGGCTTCCAGGCAAAGCTCGGCTACCCGGGATTAGGGCATCAATCCTTCCACAGGAGTGGCGAGGCGGTCCGTTGGCTCAAAGAACAGGCTCTCCTGCATTACCCAATAGCTGAGTTCGCCCCGGAACGCGATCAGGTGGACGTCCAGGCCGAAGCCATACTTACCAATCTTTACGGGAGCCACATTGGCCGCTCGATCGAGTGGATCTGGAACGGTGGTTTCTACGTCTCCCTTATCTGACTGACTGTTGGTGCGTGCGCAGGGTTGCCATCTCGTACACTCCTCATTTAATAGCCAGCGCCGGTTGCCGCGGCCGGCGCAAGCAACGGTTTTGTGTGGTGGGGGCCACGCGACCCTGAAAGCCGACACGTAGGACTGAGCTGCCCATTCCACATTCCCTCATTCAGGTTCCGACAACGGTGGCCGCGATCACACGAGGCCGCTCGATGCGGAATGCCAACAGGCGCGGGAGCGACACACGCTTTGCGTGTGCCGACGGAAAAACTATTCACAACGCAAGTCGGCGGATTTGTAACAGTTCTGAAACAGCTTTCGATCCATGCACTTACCGCTCTGTTAACCCTTTTCATGCAAAGTTTAGGCTTATCAGGACGTTAGTTTCGCCTATTTCTTAGGCAAGTTACAAAAAGATAAAATGCCACCGAACCTTCGGTCCTGCACGGTGCCGCTTATCCACAGACTTATCCACCAGTTCGGTGGATTGACGTTCTCTTGACGCTGCTACTTCAAAAACCTGGCCGCCGGCTTTGCCCAGCGCATATGACGGAGATCGGGAAAGGCTCTCGTCGGATCGAGCTTCCGGCCACGCCAGAGCGCATTTGGACCGCAATTCAGATCTCGTTGAGCAGCCAATGACTGACTGGACAGATCAAACAGCGATCGGGACCGCCGCTCGCGCGGTTTTGGGCGAGCGATTGTGACAACCTTGCCGCAAGAGGAGCGGCGATTTGCATCAACTATGCGCGGACTTGACAGAAGATGCAGCCTTGATGCCCTCGACTTCGAGCGGTTCGCCCTGGCCTATTACTGAGAGATCGCGTGCGTTGTTGTGATCAGCCGGCCAGCGGCGGCATCAGCACGCCCAGCGCGCCGGTGATGCCGCCCCGGGTGGCCAGTTCGCCGACTTCCGGGCGGATACTCGGGCTTTTCAGCGGGCCTTTAATCTCTATCGGCGTATGCAGCGAGCCGATGCTGAAATGCGCCGCCTTCGTGTTCAGCTTAAGGTCCACCGTTTCGTTACGCAGATTCGCCCAGCCCGAGCCGTGCACATTTGCCTCCTTGGTCACCAGCAGGAAAGTGCGCGTATCGAGCAGCCCTTTTCGCAGCGACAAATCGGTGATCATGCATTCGACCGGCGTGCGTTGCGGCATTCCGAGCGCGGACAAAATCGCGTTGCCGAGCTCCAGGCCTGACAAATCTACGAGCAAGGCGCTTAAATCGCCGCCAGTCATCAGCAGCCTCAGTCCGCCATCGCCATTGCCCAACAATTGCGCCAAAGAATTGCCAGCGGTCAATATATCCAGGTGACCGCCGATCGCGCCGGCGCCACCAAACATGTGCGTCGCGGCCATCAGGCGCGCGACATCGACATGGTCGAAGTCCACTGCGGCTCTGGCGCGTATTACATCGCCGGTGCCGTCGAGTGCCACCGTTCCCGCGATCCGACCGCGTCCCAGCCGAAGCTGATGGGTTCCAGCGTGACCTTTCCGCCCACTATCGACAGGTTTACCACAAGGTTGTCGAGCGGTACCGACCGCCCGAGGATGTGTTCGCCGCGATAGCGCAGCTTGACGTCTGCGGCGCGCAGCTTGGGAAGGCTGATCGGGCTGTCCGGCAATAGCTTCGGGCTCGCTTCCGCGCGCAGCAGCGATCTCGGAGGCTTTATTGGTGCCACGCCAGGTCGTCTATCGACTCCCAATCAGAGTCCGGCTCAGAAACAGGAGCAGAACGGGAGCATGGCTTGGCTCTTCTGTCTCCCTATGGCCAAGCCTCCTCCTTGGCGTCGAGCTGCCGCTCGACGTTTTTTTGTGTATCTGGTCGAAGGCGCGCCAGCGAGGGACCAATAGACGCTATGGGGCGGGCGGCGAGGATGGCAACTTCGTCGCTGCATCTAACGATGGAGTGCCGCGATGCCCCAACCAAACGACCAGAGCAGATCCCTCGTCGCCCTGGACCAGAATAGCCCTATGATTGCCGTCGTCGAGCTGAGCCAGTCGAGCTGGCTGGTTGGCGGCATGCTTCCGGGCATTGAGCGTCAGCCGCGCAAGAAGCTCGAGCCGAACCCAGAACGGCTGCTTGGCCTGCTGCATC
>JAFASL010000775.1 GCA_019244535.1 Alphaproteobacteria bacterium | reverse complement strand
CGCCGTGACATCGGCCGTGACGCGGTTGCACTGCGCCGGTGAACGGGGACGACTCTCAAGGGCGTCCCGCCCGCTCCAATGGTTCAAACTTGGCCCGGCGGCGATTTCATTTTCGGCCGCGTTGTCCAATCGATATAGCATTACCCGAAAGCCGCGTTAGCGACAGGCAAGGCGCCAACCGGTTCTGTGCAGCAATATCACCGGGGTGGCGGACTGGCGAAATCCTCGCTCGAGGTCAGCTCGCCCGTCGCAAAGGCAAGCGCCGCCCCGTTGATCAGCGACTGCGCGTGTGCCCGGGCCACTGCGGCGCGCGCCGAGGCCAGCCCCGTCTGCGCGGACGTCGCGTCGGCCAACGTACCGACGCCGTGCGCATAGGAATCGCTGGCGCTGTGGAAGGCGGCCTCGGATGCGGTCTGCAGGGCGATCGCGGCATCGTATTGCTGCAGCCCGGTATCGACCTGGTCATAGGCGAGCGCGACCTCGCGTAAAGCCTGATCAGTGCGCTCCTTCAGTGCGGCCTCTGCTTCTTCACGCTTCGACTGGGCGAGGGTCAATTTGTTCTGCAGCAGTCCGCCTGTGTAGAGGGGCCATTCGAACTTGAGCAACGCGGCGCCCTGCGGCTGGACGACCCCGGAATAGGGCGAGTTGTTCACGTTAAGTCGGCCGATATTGCCCTGCACGTTCGCACTCAGCAAAGCTTTCGGGAACAGGGCGGAGCGTGCGGCCGCGATTTCCGCATCCGACGCGCGCAGCTTCGCCACGTTCGCGAGCAGGTCAGGCCGCTGACGGAGCGCGGCGCTGAGCACATCGTCGACCGCGCGCGCGGTGCGCGGCGGTAGTGGGCGGTCGGCTGCGTTTGCCACGCGCAGCTTTGTGGTCGGGGGCAAGTCCATCGCCGCAAGAAGGGTGTACATCGCATCGTGCTGAGCGGTGTCGGCCTGCGCAAGATCGTATTGCGCCTGCGCTGTCGTGCGACGGGCGAGCTGCACGTCGACGATGGTATTGAGCCCGCGGCCGAACAGCGCCTCGGCGGATTGCTGCACCACTTTCGCATCGGCGAGGGCTTGCCGCGCCGCGCGCAATGCGGCATCGGCGCCGTCCAGCGTGAAGTAAGCGCGGGCCACGTTGTAGATCAGTTGCTGATGCGCCGCAGTGAACGCCACGTTTCCGGCGATCGAAAGCTGGCCCGCCGCCTCGACCGCAGCCGAGCGGCCGCCGAAATCGAACAGCAGATAGTTTACGGCGAGTTGCGGGATGAACTCTTGAGCGTTGTAAACGATGAAGCCTTGCGGGACGAGGTTGCTGGGAAACGGCGTTGCGAAATGCTCCCAGCCGGCGACCGCGCTCGCCGTCAGCGCCGGAAGATAGGCAGCGCGCGCGATGCCGACATTGATCGCCGCCTGCCGCGCCTGTTCCCAGGCGACGCGCGTCGACGGGTTGCGGCGCTGGGCAATATCGATCAGCTCGACGAGCGAATAGACATGGTTGGGATCGATGTCGGCGGGCGACGGCAACTGGACCGCCGTGTTCTCTGGCACCGTGAACCGCTTGGCGGCGGCTATAGGGGGTGCTGGCGCTTCTTTGGACGGCTCAAATTGCCAGGGGGTGTCTGGCGACGCCGGTGCCAAGTCGCGCGTGTCATTGCAGGCACCGAGCAGCAGGCATCCGACCAACGCGATGCGTTGGAAGCTAGCCGGCGGCATGCAATGCGTCCCCGACCGGCGGCGCCATCGCTGGCTGCGGTTGTGGACCAACCTCGTCTAGAATTTTACGGATGTCCTGGTGCAGCAGGCGGTACCACGTCGCGAGCACCGCGAGGTGATCGCCCGCGCCGGATAGTGTCGGCGGTTCCGGCAGACCGTCTATTACCTCGCTCGCTCCCTCGCCGCTGCGCACCCACGACGCTGCCTGCCGGAACCACCCGGCCAGCGCTTGGTGATGTGCGCCAATCGCGTCGCGCATCGGCTCCGACAGGTCGCGCCAGCCCGAGTCCGCGCGCAGGTCGAGGATCAACGAGATGGGGATGAACAGCAGACCGACCTGTTCGACTACAGCCGCGTCGATCGGCCGCCTCCTGGCCGCGCGACGCACCTCCCTCGTTTCAAACGGATCGTTGACCAGGACTGCGCGTGCCTGCGCGATCGCCTGCCCAAACGCCGTGGCGGCCGCGGATCGAGCGGAAGGCGAAATCTCGCCATCGACACCCAAATCAACCAGCACCGCCAGTTGTTCTAATGCCCTGGCGAGGTGCGTGCGTACGACGTTGGCCACGCTGACCGGCCATATCGTCATGAAAATCACGGAAATCACGATATTGCCGAACAGGATGCCGATGGTTCGGTCTCTTGCCGTGTACATGGAGATCGTCGGGCCGTAGCCCTGCATAACGACAAGATAGAAGGCGAGCCCAATCTGATAGCCGACATACGAGATGCGCTCGCTGCCGTAGCCGATCCAGGCCGCGAGCAAGGTTATTGGAGCCAGCAACAGGAACAGGTCGCCTAGATCGGTCATTCGCGGCATCAGCAGCAGGATCGCACCGAGGCCGAGCCCGGCGCCAATCAGACAGCCGACAAAGCGGAGTGTCGCTTTGTGGAGCGTGTCGCCGACGGTGCCGAGGGCGACGAAGAAGCAGGTGATTATGCAGGTATGAATGCCCGGCCAGTCCGTCATGCTCATGACGAAGTAGCAGATCATCACCGCCAGCGTGACCTTGAGCGCGAAGTGAACGTATTCCGGGTTGCGGAACGCATCCGCCGCCAGCAGCCGTTCCGGCGATCCAGCGGCGGCCTTCGCTTTCGGAGAAGCCGTCCCCGCTGTTGCCGCCAGTGTCTCGTAAATCGACCGCAGCGTGCGTGTGATCGCGTCGGCCAACGGGCGGGTGGCGCCGGCCGCGGTGATCGTGACCGGTTCGGGGCCGGGGGCTTCCCCGCCCTCGAGCGCTCGTTCCGCCCGGCGGCAGGCGCCCACCGCCGGGAGAAGCGCGTTGCGATTGTCGCTGCCGACGCGCAGCCAGGCAAGCAGGAGCAGGCCGAGCCGGGTGATGTCGTCGATTAGCGAGGCGCGCCAGACCGGGCGGCGCTGGTCGCGGCCGAAGACGCCGGCCAGATTATGCAACTTGCGTAGCTGCGCATTGCCTTCGAAGGCCTGGGCTTCGAGCCGGCGTTCCGTTCCGCTCTCTCCCGCGCAAAAATCCGCCGCTGTCGCCAGCCGCTCGGCCAACGCGTTGCGGAGAAGGCGCGCCGGGTCTCGCCCCGTCAGCAGGTTGGCGGCGATCAGTAGCGCTATGGGCACGACGACGGCCAAGCTAAACCACAGCAGGAACCGCACCAACGCTTCGACAGGGGGCACGAAGAAGATCTCCGGCAACTCGAACTGCGACGCGTTGCCAATGGTCGCGGGTTGCAGCGCGAGGCCGAGAACCTCGTCACCCAAGGTTAGCCCGTAGGCGATGACAAAACCGGCGACGAAGAAGAGGGGCCCCAGCGTCGCGGCCCGCGAGAGAAAC
>JAFASL010000732.1 GCA_019244535.1 Alphaproteobacteria bacterium | reverse complement strand
ATACTGCTGCTGACGCTCTCCGCCGCGGCGCAAGCGTCGGCACCGGCCGACACCACAGCCCCTGTAACCCCGAAACTCGATTCGGGCGACACAGCGTGGATGCTGACCTCCATGGCGCTTGTGCTGATGATGACCATTCCGGGTCTCGCACTGTTCTATGGCGGTATGGTCCGCAAGATGAACGTGCTGGCGACGGTGATGCAGAGCTTTGCGGTGACCTGCCTCGTCACCGTATTGTGGATGGTTATCGGCTATAGCTTCGCATTTACGCCGGGGTCGGCCTTCTTGGGCGGCACGAGCCGGTTCCTGCTCTATGGGATGACCCTCGATTCGGTCAACGACCTGGCGAAAACGATCCCCGAATCGGTCTACATGTGTTTCCAGATGACCTTTGCGATCATCACGCCGGCGCTGATCTGCGGAGCCTTTGCCGATCGCATGAAGTTCTCGGCGTTGCTGTGGTTCATCGGGCTGTGGAGCATCTGCGTCTACGCGCCGATCGCGCATTTTGTTTGGGGGCCGGACGGCTTTCTAAACAATGCGGGTGTGCTCGACTTTGCAGGTGGCACGGTAGTGCACATCAATTCCGGCTTTGCCGGCCTGATGGCGGCGCTGGTCATGGGCCGGCGTCGCGGCTTTGCGACCGAGCCAATGCCGCCGCACAACCTCGTGCTCAGCGTCATCGGCGCCTCGCTTCTGTGGGTCGGCTGGTTCGGCTTCAATGCCGGCTCCGCAACCGCAGCCAATGGGAATGCCGGCATGGCCATGGCAGTCACACAGATCGCGACCGCTACCGCGGCGCTCGCCTGGATGTTCGCCGAGTGGGTTATGAAGGGAAAGCCGAGCGTGCTCGCCATCATCTCGGGGGCCGTCGCCGGGCTCGTCGCGATCACACCCGCCTCGGGCTTTGTCGACCCGCGCGGCGCGCTGATCATTGGCATTGCCGCCGGCGTCATCTGCTATTGGGCGACGACCAGCCTCAAACACGCCTTGCGATATGATGATAGCCTCGACGCATTTGGGGTGCACGGCATCGGCGGGATGGTCGGTGCCATCCTGACCGGCGTGCTGGCGGTCGCCTGGGTCGGCGGTGAAGGGAAGAGCGGGCTGATCGACGGCAATCCGCATCAAGTCATCGTCCAGCTCTATGGTATCGCGGTCACGATCGTCTATGACGTGATTGTCTCACTAATCATCCTCAAGCTCGTGGACCTGACGATCGGGCTTCGCGTCGACGCCGAAATCGAGCGCGAGGGGCTCGACCTGGCGCTCCACGGCGAGGCAGTACAGTAGTTCGATCGAGGCCTCCCGCCGAACTCAAAAAAGGTGTGACGCGATGAAAAAGATCGAAGCGGTCATCAAGCCGTTCAAACTGGATGAAGTGAAGAACGCGCTGCACGAGGTCGGCATCACCGGGATGACGGTCAGCGAGGTCAAGGGCTTCGGGCGCCAGAAGGGGCACACGGAAGTCTACCGCGGGGCGGAGTACGTGATCGACTTCCTGCCCAAGCTCAAAATCGAGGTCGTGGTCGACGATGCGATTGCCGAGCGAGCGGTGCAGGCGATCCAGGACTCCGCCCGCACGGACAAGATTGGCGACGGCAAGATTTTTGTGGTTCCGGTCGAACAGGCAATTCGAATTCGCACTGGCGAGCAAGGCCCCGACGCCGTGTGACCCCGCGCCGGCCGAGCGGGGCCGCCGCTACTCGAGCGGTTCGGTCGCGCTGATCTCGATGCCGAAACCGGCGAGCCCGACATAGGTGCGCGAGCGGGTCGCCAACAGCTGGATCGATGAAATGCGCAGATCGCGCAGGATCTGCGCTCCCAGCCCCACTTCGCGCCACTGCACGTTGCGCTCGTGCTCCGAACCGGTCGCCTCCTCGGCGACCGGAGAGGCCGGCACCCCGGAGGTGCCGTCCCGCAGATAGACGAGGACGCCGCGTCCGGAGGCATTGAACCGGCTCAGCGCGGCATGGATCGGCTTGGCCCCGCCGAACACGTCTTCGAGGACATTGGCGCGATGCAGCCGCGTCGGAATGTCTTTTCCGTCACCGATGTTGCCGTAGACGAACGCGTAGTGGTGGACTTTGTCGAACGGCGTCACATAGGCATAGCCGTCAAGTTCGCCAATTTCGCTCGCCACGGTGAATTCGGCGACCCTGGTGACCAGCTTTTCGCGCGCTTGCCGGTAGGCGATCAGATCGGCGACCGAGATGCGCGTCAAATCGTGGCGCTTTGCAAACTCTCGGACCTGCGGACCGCGCATCACCGTGCCGTCGTCATTGACCAGCTCGCAGATCGCCGCCACCGGCTCGATACCGGCGAGCCGACAAAGGTCGATCGCCGCCTCGGTATGACCCGAGCGCATCAGCACCCCGCCGTCCTTGCCGATCAGCGGAAAGATATGGCCGGGCCGAACGAAATCCGATCTTCCCGCATTATTGTTCGCGAGATTGCGGATCGTCGCCGTACGGTCGTCAGCGGAAATTCCGGTTGTCGTGCCGTGGCGGTAATCGACCGAGACTGTAAAGGCAGTGCCGTGAATCGCGTCATTGTCCGCGACCATTGGCGACAGATGCAGACGCTGCGCGGTCTCTGCAGTCAATGGCGCACAGACGATGCCGCAAGTGTGGCGAATGATGAACGCCATTTTCTCCGGCGTTGCATGTACCGCTGCAAGGATCAGATCGCCCTCGTTCTCGCGGTCGTCGTCGTCGGTTACGACAACGATTTCGCCGCGGGCGAACGCGTCGATGACTTGCGGAACACGGGACTGGGACACGGTCTGCTCTCCCACCTCTTCTAGCTCAAGCCATTGGCGTTTAGGAACCTCGGATTGGCGCTGCGTAGCTTGGCAATCGTGAGGCGCCACAATATGCGGCGTGCATCGCGTTCGCGCTGCTCGGAGGATCCAAATGCCCCGACGCGCAAGTCATGCGCCAAGCGGGACAGCAATCCTGGTCTTCCGTTGCTCGCATCGCCATACAGCCTCTCCAGGTCGGCGAGGATGCCCTGTTCCGGTGTCCCTCCGGCCAGCGCTTCCCGTTGGGCGATCGCCATGCTGTTGGCGATAAGCCGTGCGTCGAGATGCACCTCCGGGGGCAGTTGCGGCATTAACTCCTGCAACAGCACATCACGGGCGAGTGCCAGCAGCTCGGATCCGCTCGGCAGATCACGCATCGTGAGGGGCTCCACCGGCGTCCAACAGCATGAGAATCTCCAGTTCGCATTCGGTCGCACGCCGTCCGGTGAGCGCGAGATCGAGATTGCGTTCGCCCGCTATCATATAGCGATCGCTTTGCTGCAGCGCGATCACCGCCCAGCGAACGCTCGCCAGCAATTCCCAAAAGAAAACCCGAGCCGGGTCGACCGATTGCCGCGACTCGCTCTCGTATCCGCGATAAAAGGGACCGCGCTCGGAGATGCCGCCGGCTTCGCGGTCGAGTCGCGCAAAGCGCCAGCCTTTCGAGCAGAACCAGCCGATATCCTCGTGCGGATCCCCCCAGCCGGCGAATTCCCAATCGAGAATACCGGTCACCGCAGTGCCATTCAGCATATAGTTGCCAGTGCGAAAATCGTGATGGCACAGAACGGGCTCGATCTGCGGCGGCGGATGCTGTTCGAGCCAGCGGATGCCCCATTCGAGCACCGGGCGCGGCATCGGATGACGGTCGAGATAGGCGCGAAAGGCGGTGATCTGCTGAGCCGGACCGACCTTTTCATAGGAAACCAGAAACGCGAGACCGGCTCGCGGCGGCCGGATCGTGTGGATGCGCGCAAGTTCGCCGCCGAGCCGCTCCGCAATCGCCGGAAGGGCTGGATCGAGGGTCGGATCGCGAGTGATCCGATGCGCGGCGGCAGTCCCTTCGATGCGGCGCATTACGAAAAAGGGTTTGCCTATGATCGCGAGATCGTCGCTCGCCCAGAGCGGCTCCGGCACCGTCACACCTGCTGCGAAGGCGGCCTTGAGAACTGCGAATTCCTCGAGCCGGCTGAGACTGGCAGCGACACCGGTCGGCGCGGCCGTACGCAGCACGAGCCGCTGTTCTCCGGCGACCGCGCCGCCGGAAAACTCCGCGTCAACAGCCCAATTTTCCTGGATCGCGCCGCCCCGGAGAGGCGTGAGGCCGGTAATTTTGACTGCATCCGCACCGCTAGTAGCCGCGAAAAACCGTGCCAATGCCGCGCGGGCGGCGGGCTCAGATCGCGGCAACCCCGTGGCCGCCATCGATTGCGATCACCGCGCCGGTCACATAAGCGCTCGCCGGCGAGGCAAGGAACAACAGTGCACCGTCGAGATCATCGGTCTGTCCGAGACGCTTCAGTGGAATGCGCGAGATCAGCGCCTTGCCGGGCTCGGTCTGGAAGAAAGCGCGGTTGAAATCGGTCTCGACATAGCCCGGCGCCAGCGCGTTCACGAGGATCCCGTGTCGTGCCAGTTCCATCGCCAGGACATGGGTCAGGTGCGTCAGCCCGGCCTTGGCGGCGCAATAAGCCGGCACCCGGCCGATCGTGCGAAAACCGAGCACCGAGGTGACGTTGATGATCCGCCCCGGGCGCTTCAGCGCAACCAGGTGCTGCGCGAACTCGCGCGCCATCAGCCAGGCGCCCTTGAGGTTCGTGTCGACCACGTGGTCCCAATCAGCCTCGGTGTGCTGCAATACCGGTTTCGAGACGACAACGCCGGCATTGTTGACGAGGAGAGTGAGCGGTCCGAGCTCGTTTTCCGCGGTTGCGACTGCGGCGGCCACTTCGTCCGTCCGGGTGACGTCACAGGCAATTGGCAGGCTCTGGCCACCGGCGTTGTCGATCTCGCGGGCCAGCTTATCGAGCCGGTCGACGCGCCGCGCAGCCATCGCGACTTTCGCCCCGGCGGCAGCGAGAAGCTTTGCGAAGTGATGGCCAATGCCGCTCGAAGCGCCGGTCACAAGCGCCGTCTGGCCAGCGAGGTCGAAGCTCGGTAATTGCATCACGGCGCGAGTTCCCGGGCACGCTCGCGCAATTCGAATTTCTGGATCTTGCCGGTCGAGGTCTTCGGCAGCGGGCCGAACACGATTGTCCGCGGTACTTTATAGTGCGCGAGATTGGCGCGGCACCAGGCGATGATGTCGTCGGCCGATGCCGGGCCGGCATCAGGTTTCAGCGTGACAAAGGCGCACGGGCTCTCGCCCCAGACCGGGTCGGGTCTGGCGACGACCGCCGCCTCCATGATCTGGGGATGACGATAAAGGGCATCCTCGACTTCGATCGTCGAGATGTTCTCGCCGCCCGAGATGATGATGTC
>JAFASL010000639.1 GCA_019244535.1 Alphaproteobacteria bacterium | reverse complement strand
CCCATATCGAGCATCCGGTCGGCCTCGTCGATGACCAGAATGCGCGTGTCGGACAACAGGATCTTGCCGCGCCCGTAAAGATCGAGAAGGCGGCCAGGCGTGGCGATCAGCACGTCGACGCCCCGGTCGAGCTTGCGTTCCTGGTCGGCGAAGCTCTCGCCGCCGATCAACAGTGCCATCGTCAAGCGATGGTGCTTGCCATAGAGCTCGAAATAAGCGCCCACCTGGGTGGCTAACTCGCGCGTGGGTTCGAGGATCAGCGAGCGTGGCATGCGTACCCGGGCGCGGCCGGCCGCCAACATGTCGACCATAGGCAGGACAAAGCTCGCAGTTTTGCCGGTTCCGGTCTGCGCGCAGCCAAGCACATCCCGGCCACGCTTTACATGGGGGATCGCTTTTTCCTGGATCGGAGTGGGATTGGTGTAGCCGGCTTCTAAAACCGCCTGAAGAACCTCAGGCGAAAGATCGAGTTCGGAAAAATCCATCGAGAGATTGTAGCCTTTTTGTAGCAAACCGTTTGTTTTTACCTGCCGTTGAAATTGGGCTGAGCGTTAGAAATGTCAAACTATTTTCGGCGCGCCAGGCATGACGTGCCCACAAGGCAGGTGACGGTTCGACGATTGTCTGTCGTGTTCAGCGGCGCCGATATTGCGGGCGGGGCGTCATTGGCGGCGCGGCACGCTCGTCCTTGTGCCGGAAATTGATCCTGCCTTTCGTCAGATCATAGGGGGTCATTTCTACTGTGACCCGATCACCGGCAAGGATGCGAATTCTATTCTTCTTCATTCTGCCGGACGAATAGGCAAGCGTTTCATGCCCGTTGTCGAGTTTGACACGAAAACGAGCATCGGGAAGCAGTTCGAGCACGGTTCCTTCAAACTCGATCAAGTCTTCCTTAGCCAAAGAGGTCTCCTGGAAAGAAAGAGAGCGCCCCGCCAGGGGCGCCCCCCGTAAGTACGCGCCTGGTCAGGCCTGGCGCAAATTGACCGCAGAGACCCGGCCCCGCTGGCCCTGCTCGAGCTCGTAGCTGAGCTTCTGCCCTTCACGCAGATTATCCATCCCGGCGCGCTCGACGGCAGAGATGTGAACGAAGACGTCAGCGCCGCCGGTTTCGGGCTGGATGAACCCGTACCCCTTTTGCGCATTAAACCATTTGACCGTACCGGTCGCCATCAGCAGTAACTCCAAGTAGCGTATAGGACGCCACGCGATCGCGCAGCGCATCGGACATCGATTGGCTCGGGAGACACGGTCGGACGATCGCAGCGGAACGCAGGCCGGAAAGCCGAACCCAAACGGGTCGACAGGCCTTAGTTAAGGGCAGCCGCGGATTTGCGCAAGTGGTCTCTATGGCCGGCTGAAGTCTTAGCGCCACCACCGTTTCAGGCTGGAGTCCCAAGAATATAAGGCTTCAGCGCGGCGTAGATGAAATCGTTCACCGGAGTTGGAATGGCGTAGCGGCGGCCAAGCTCAACCACTTTGCCGGCGAACCATGGCAATTCCAGCCGCTTGCCCCGCAACAGGTCATTCCCCATCGAAGTCGTATGGTATGGCGGCATCGAGCGCATCTGTGCGAGCGTCCGGTCGGCGCTGTCCGGGGGCAGCCGGACCCCCTCGGCAAGGCCGACCGCCACGGTTTCACGCAGCGCCGCTTTATAGAGAGCCAAGAGATCGTGGTCGTCTCGCCACGTTCCGAGCGGCAGGCGGGTGAGCGCGTTAAGGCCGCTGAGCGGCACAATCAAAATGAATTTTTCCCAGATCGGAACCATGACGTCAGTGCTCAGTACACCGTCGAACCCAGCTGCTTTACACAAATCCCTTAGCCGCCGGCTGCGTTCGCTGATCCGACCGTCGAGTTCGCCAAAGGTCATCTGCTGGTAGGTTCCGGTCTGCCGGATTACGCCGGGCGCAACAATCGCACCGGTCACGAATGCCATGCCGGCCATGACCGGCTCAGGTCCAAGGAGCCGGATCATCCGCTCGGCAGCGTCGATGCCGTTTTGCAGCGGGATGACGACCGTCTCGGGTCCGACGATAGCCCGGAGCTGCTCGGCGGCCTCCTCAAGGTCCCACAATTTGACACAGCACAGCACGAATTCCACCGGACCGATTGCGGCGATATCGTCCGTGGCCCGGGCCGGTCGTATATGGATTTCCCCGCGATCCCCCTCGACGCGCAGCCCGTTCTCGCGGATCGCCGCCAGGTGGACTCCGCGAGCGACAAACGTGACCTCCGCCCCGGCCTTGGCAAGGGACGCGCCATACGGCCCGCCGATGCCGCCGGCGCCAATGACCGCAATGCGCATCGGCTTGCTCCCTGTCTGGAACCCGTTTCGATTTATACGTCGAGATCGCGGGCGAAGCGGGCGTTTTTCTGAATGTAATCGAACCGCAGCTCGGGGCGCCGGCCCATGAGGGCATCGACCAGCGCTTTCGTGCGCTCGAATTCCTCCGCGGGCAGCTCTATCGCTGCGGGATCGGGTTTTGCTGGCAGAGTGACCCGCAGCAGAGTACGCTGCGCCGGGTCCATAGTCGTCGCCTTCAAATAGCGGGCCGGCATCTCACCCAGGCCTTTGAATCGGCTGACCTCGACTTTGCCGCGGCCGTTGAACGCTGTACGCAGCAATTCCTCGCGGTGGGCGTCGTCCCGCGCGTAATGGGTGACCTCACCTTGGGTCAGACGATAGAGCGGCGGCAGGCCCAGAAATAGGTGGCCATTTTCGACCAGCTTCGACATCTCGCGGAAGAAGAACGTCATCAACAGCGAGGCGATGTGAGCTCCGTCGACATCGGCGTCGGTCATGATTATGACGCGTTCGTAACGCAACGCCTCTTCCCGGTAATGCGAGCCCGAGCCGCAGCCGAGCGCGAGGATGATGTCCGACAGTTCCTGGTTGGCGCGCATCTTGTCGGCCGAGGCGCTCGCCACGTTGAGGATCTTGCCGCGTAGCGGCAGGATCGCCTGCGTCTCGCGGTCGCGCGCCTGCTTGGCCGAGCCGCCGGCGCTGTCCCCTTCGACGAGAAATATCTCGGTGCCGGCGGCGCTGTCGCGGGTGCAGTCGGCGAGCTTGCCGGGAAGCCGCAGCTTGCGGGTCGCGGTCTTGCGCGCCAACTCGCGCTGCTGACGCCGCCGCTGGCGTTCCTCGGCCCGTTCGGCGATGCGGTCGAGGAGCACCCGCGCGCTCGCCGGATCGGCGCTCAACCAATGGTCGAAATGGTCCTTGACCGCGCTCTCGACGAGCCTTGTCGCCTCGACCGAGGCCAGCCGCTCCTTGGTTTGGCCCTGGAACTGCGGGTCGCGGATGAACAAAGACAGCAGCATCGCGGCGCCGCTCGTGACGTCTTCGCCGGTCGCCTGAGCTATGCGGCGGTTGCCCGCAAGCTCGCCGTAACCTTTAACTGCGCGCAACAGAGCACTGCGCAGCCCAGCCTCGTGCGTTCCACCTTCGGGGGTCGGGATCGTGTTGCAGTAGGAGTGGCTGAATGCTTCTTCGTCGTCCTCCGGCCACGTCACGGCCCATTCCACACTGCCGCCTTCGGCGAGCTCGACTTGCCCGACAAACGGCCTGGGCGTCAGCATCGCGTGGCCGTCAAGGCTGGCCGAAAGGAAATCTCCCAGTCCGCCGGGGAAATGAAGCCGCGCTTCCGCCGGAACGCCTTCGGGACGGGGCATCGAAGGATCGCAACTCCAGCGAATTTTCAGACCGCGGAATAAATACGCTTTGGAGCGCGCCATGCGGTACAGCGTGGCCGGCCGGAACCCCAGTTCCCGGAAAATTTCCGGATCGGGGTGAAACCGCACTGTCGTGCCCCGCCGGTTCTGCACCGGGCCTCGATCCAAGAGTGTCGTTTCCGGGGCGCCCCGGCGGTAGCGCTGGCTCCACAGCCGGCGATCGCGCGCGACTTCGACCTCGAGCTCGTCGGCGAGGGCATTGACGACGGAGACGCCGACGCCGTGTAGGCCCCCCGAGGTCCGGTAGGCCTCACCGCCGAATTTGCCGCCCGAATGCAATGTCGTCAGGATCACCTCGAGGGCCGATTTGTCCGGGAATCGTGGATGCGGATCCACCGGGATGCCACGTCCGTTGTCGCGGACGGTTACCCAGTTTCCGGCGCCTAGCTCGATTTCGATCCGGGTCGCATGCCCGGCGATCACCTCGTCCATCGCATTGTCTAGGATTTCGGCCACCAGATGATGGAGCCCGCGCTCATCGGCGCCGCCGACATACATCCCCGGGCGGCGGCGAACCGGCTCCAGCCCCTCGAGGACCTCGATGTCCTTGGCGGAATAATTGTCGCCGAGTTTCGCAGGGGGCACGTCAAACAGATCGGGCATTGCGCGAATATATGGAAGGTGGGTGTTCGTGCAAGCAGTATTGGTATGAATGTAGCCCGTAACCACAAGATGTTGGACAGACCTCTGACGGACTGGCCCATTTTGGTGGGCGTTTCTACCTGGGTTAACGATCTTTTGGGCCAGATCGCGGAGGGAACTCTCGCAGGCTTGCCGGCTTTACGGTTATGATGACCCCGGCCATGATGACCAACGAGCGCAAGATCTGGGAAGCTGTATTGCTCCTCGTCCGCCGGCATGGCGCGGCCGCCGT